>CAJUOF010000303.1 GCA_910587905.1 uncultured Lachnospiraceae bacterium | reverse complement strand
GATCAAGGTTGTCACCGGTGTCCGGCGCTGCGGCAAATCCACTCTCTTTGCCCTTTATATGGACTGGCTGAAAGAAAATGGCGTTTCACCGGAGCAGATCATCTCGGTCAACTTGGAGGATCTGGAGTACGAGGAGCTCTGTGACTACCACGCTCTCTACACTTACATCAAGAACCGTTTCTGTCCCGACAGGCCAAACTATGTATTGATTGACGAAATTCTAAATTGTAAAAATTTTGAAAAAACCGTGGACAGTCTTTTTTTGAGGTCCAATGTAGATGTGTATATCACCGGCTCCAACGCTTTCATGCTCTCAGGAGAGCTGGCAACGCTTCTCTCCGGACGATACATCACCATAGATATGCTTCCGTTTTCCTTCCGGGAATATTGCCAGAGTTCCGCATCTCTGGGAAAATCCCGCCAGGAATGCTTGAATGAATATCTCCGATTCGGCTCCTTCCCCTACGCTGCAAAACTCCCGAGACAAGACGCTGATGTACTGCCCTGTCTGGAAGGAATTTATCATTCGATCTTAATCAAGGATGTGGCAAAGCGGGAAGGCATCAACGACATATCCGTTCTGGAAAGCATTGTGAAAACCCTTGCGAGCAGCACGGGAAGCCCCATATCCGCCAAAAAAATCACCGATACGCTCTGCTCGGCCGGCCGAAAAATCTCTGTCAACACCGTGGAGCGTTATCTTCGTGCGCTCACAGACAGCTATTTATTCTATGAGGTCAGCCGCTATGACATCAAAGGACGGCAATTTTTATACCCGTGAGCCAAATGATTTGCCAGAATAACTCCTATATGTTATGGGAAAAATCAGGCATCATTTGGCAAATAAGTATGCTCCTAAGTATAAAAACCTTAGGCAAATATTACATGGTCGACACAGGTCTTCGGAATCTTTTGCTCTGGGGAAGCAGCGCAGACCTGGGACATCTCATCGAAAATATTGTATTTCTGGAGCTTCTTAGGCGCAGATATCGGGTAAACATCGGAAAGCTTTCCGATAAAGAGGTCGATTTTGTTGCCGCCGGCTCCGACGGCATTACCTATTATCAGGTCGCTGCCTTCGTTCTGGACCAATCCACCTTAAAACGGAAGCTTGAGCCTCTCCAAAAAATTAAGGACAACCACCCCAAGCTCCTGCTCACCCTCGACGAAATAGGAGCCGGAGCCAACTATGACGGTATCCGTCAGTACAATCTGATTGATTGGCTGATGGGGGAATGCCCGTGAAGAAAAGCCTCATGGTTTTTATGACCGTAAGTCTCTTTTATACTCACATTCCCCCGATTCAGGTAACATGGTTTTTTCCAAGGCGTATGCCAGCCATATTCCTCAAGACTTTTTCCCATGGACGAAAGCCCCGGACAGGGACAATGAAAAACAAAAAAAGTTACAATGCGGAAAAGCTCCGCATCCTGAAACCGCTCCGGTGCAATCCACTGCAGCCAATCCGCATTTCGTTTCGTATAAACTGCCATCCGTATCCTTCCTGTTCCTTGTATAAAATCTTTACAAACATTTCGTTGTCATGAAACTGGAGAGTCGGACAAATGTCCGGCTCTCCAATCGCGTCAAATCATTTCAAATATTCGTCCACATTCTCCTGCGTAACCAGGATCGGAGCAATCATAATTTCTTTGCCGGCCGGAGCCGTTCCTCCGATGGCCGCCTTCATGACATCAATGCCAGCGCTATGCTGCTTATTGCTCAGCGTGATATAGATTCCCTCCAGCCGTTTTGCCTTCCCGCTGGTTCCTGACATTCCCCCATTCGACTTCCAGCCCTGCCATCCCAGACTCTGTACATGGGTTTTATAGAATATGTTCGTAACGGTTTCCCCGGGAATCTCAGGATTTTCGCCTCCTGTCCTGTAAATATAGGTCTTGGCATTCCCGGAGGAAATCCCCGCAAGATTCTCTGCCGGCTTCTCCCCTTTCGGCACCACTACGATCTGGATCGCTTCCAGTCGTTTTGCATGGCCGGCGCTGCCCGCGGCCTGTCCGTTCTTTGCCCAGGAGAGCCAGCCGTAGCTCTGCGCATGTACCCGGTAATAAATATCGTACTTGGATGCGTCCGCTCCGGTCAACTGAATCTTGATCGCTTCCAGCCGTTTTGCTTCCCCTTCCGTCCCGCTCATTTCACCGTTGGAAGACCAACGCTGCCATCCGTAGGACTGACAGTGTGTCGTATACCGGACGCCCAGGTTCGGATTGCCCTGGATCTGGATCCGAATTCCCTCCAGCCTCTTCGATTTTCCGCTTGTACCGGAGGGGGTTCCGTCCTGTACCCACCCCTGCCAGCCAATGGACTGGACGTGGGAAGTGTAGCGGACAGAAACATCCGACGCCGACGCCGCCTCTGCGCCCGGCAGATACCCAGACAGAAACAACACGATCATTCCCGCCAAGAACACCGCCATAATTCTCTGTTTCAATCTTTGTACCATAAGAAATCCATCCTCCTTATCATTTTCTGTTTTCCATTTCATTTTAGAGTTTATGACTCTATTTGTCAAGATTTTTCCGACCTTCCTTTATACTTGATTCGGAGGATGCTTATGAAGTATAATGAGAGAATCCGGGAAATCCGGGAAGACCATTCTATGACACAGCAAAAGGTTGCCGACCTTCTGCATATCGGCCAGCGCACCTACGCCGACTACGAATCGGGCAAGACCAGGATCCCCATCGATAACATTATGATCCTGGCAAAATTTTACGACGTGTCCATGGACTATATCACCGGGGCAAGCAGCATAAAGACAAGGTTTCCCAAAAAATAAACCGGCAGCAGGTGTGTTACACTCTCATTCCGCTGCCGTTTTCCTGTTATACTCTCATGCACAAGATTTCTTTCCCGACCATCTCACTGATCTCTTTTGTCTTTTCGCACATTCTCTCCAGATTCTTTTCAATCAAAAACATCAGAGAACATTCCCTGGACTTTCCTGTCTGTCCACATTCCTGTTCCAACAGACCAGCTATGATTGTCATCCCCTCCAATTCCGATACCAGTTCATTTAATTCCTCCAACACCTGATTCCGATTCATAAGCATTCCTCCCGCGTATTAATCATAGGCTCCAGCCGACGCCCTGCCTGTGTACGCTGAAATCTTATAAAATTTTTTCAAAAAATCAAAATTCCATTTGAGCTTTTTTAATACCTGTATCAAATGTCTCCCGACAATGAAAAAGACAGCCCACAGGCTGCCCTTTCACTCTTTTTTCGCCTTTACTCCTCCCAGTTATGGTACACCTCCTGCACGTCGTCATCCTCGTCGAGAAGGTCCAGAATCCGGTTCATCATCTTGATGTCCTGCTCATCCGTGAGGGACACCCAGGTCTGAGGGATCATGGTCACTTCCGCGCTCGCCATGGGAAGATTCTCCTTCTCCAGGGCTTCCCTGACTTGGCTGAAATCCTCCGGGGCCGTGGTGATCTCAAAGCTGTCTTCTTCCTCGGAGAAGTCCTCGGCGCCGGCGTCAAGTGCCATCATCATCAGATCGTCGGCATCCATCTCACACTCTTCCTTGTCAATGATAATCTGCCCCTTCTTGTCAAACATGAAGGACACACACCCGGTAGTTCCCACATTGCCACCGCCCTTGGTGAAGGCGTTGCGGACGTTGGAGGCGGTCCGATTCTTATTGTCGGTCAGCGCATCCACGATGATGGCGATACCGCTTGGGCCATAGCCTTCATAGGTAATGCTCTCGTAATTGACAGAGTTTGCGTCGCCTGCCGCCTTTTTGATTCCGCGCTCAATGGTGTCGTTGGGCATGTTGTTGGCCTTCGCCTTGGCGATCACGTCCCTAAGGCGGCTATTGTTGGCCGGATCCGCCCCGCCCTCCTTCACCGCCACGGCGATCTCGCGGCCGATCACCGTAAAGATCTTGCCTTTGGCCGCATCATTTTTCTCTTTCTTATGCTTGATATTTGCAAACTTGGAATGTCCTGACATACTGATTTCTCCTTTTCCGAACCTTTCTCGAAACAATTGCTCTATGGCTTTTATGCCTATGAACGTTTTCATCTGCTAATTCTAACATTTTTCTATCCTTCTGACAAGCATAAATCCGTCAAAATCTCTCCCCGCCGGCTCTGCGGCACAAATCCGGTGCGGGAAACACTTTAATCAGCGTTTCCCTATAAAATCCCTGCCGCCAGATTCTTAAGCCAACGCCTCTTTTTATACCTCCAATAGGCAACGAAAAATTTGACCACCTCCTCCGTCATGGTCATGGCAAACACCAAATGAATGGGAAAACGGAAAAACAGGGCGCCGAGGAACGTCAGTGGCACGCCGATGAGCCAAACACTTCCCGTGTCGACAAGCAGGCAGAACCGGGTGTCACCGCCGCTCCTTAGAACTCCGACGATCACTACGAGGTTCAACATTTTAAAAGGAAGGAAGAGTCCGTACACCACCATACACAGGGAAGCTTCCCGAAAGACCTCATCGGACACATCGTAGATGCTCACCAATAGATTCCTCGTCAAGATACAAAATACGCCCAAGGCCACAGAGAAGAGCACTTGGAGCCACCGCAGCCTGGAGGCATCCGCCTCCGCCTCCTTGGTCCTGCCCGCGCCAAGCTCATTCCCGAGAATCACGGACGATGCCGCCGAGATCCCCTGGAAAAACACCAGGATCATATCCTGAATGGTCTGGGAGATGGTGATGGCCGCCACCGCCGTGTCCCCCATCCTGCCGTAGGCCAAGGAATACATGGTCACGCCCAGCCCCCACATAAATTCATTGCCGATCACAGGGAGGGAGGTCTTGATGTATTCTTTCAGCAGACTGGAGGAATAGCCAAAAAACTCAGAGAATTTTGCCGCCAGCTCCGTTTTCCAGCCATATGTATAGATAAAAATGCAAGTCATTTCCACAATGCGCGCCGTGAGGGTCGCAATGGCCGCGCCGGTGACTCCCAGGGCCGGAGCCCCAAAATGCCCAAAGATCAGCGTATAATTCAATAAAATATTGACAAAGATCGCAATCATGCTGGTGACCACCGGCGTTTTCACCCGCCCCATGGAGCGCATAACTGCCACATATATGTTAGTGACTGCTGTGAAAGGGTAACTCAGGCAAACCAGCCGCAGATATTCCGCCCCCGCCCCCGAAGATGCCGGACTGTCCGTGAAGATCCGCATCACAGCCCTCGGCGCAAAAAGGCCTGGCAGTACAAAAAACAGGGAACCGGCCAGTCCCAGCAGCAGGGAAAGCCCCAGCACCTTCCGGATATTTTTCGTGTCATGATTACCCCAAAACTGAGCGCTCAAGACGGAGGAACCGCTGGCAATGCCAAAAATCAACAGGTTGAACACAAAAAACACCTTGTTTGCAAGGCCCACGCCGGCAATCACCGTCTCTCCCAAGGTCCCGATCATCAGTGTGTCCACCATATTGGTCACAGTATTTAAAAGTGCCTGCGCTGCCACAGGCACTGCAATCATCACCGTTTTCCTCAGGAAAACCGGATCTGAAAAAATCGTTTTTATCTTCTTATTCATCCTCTTTTTCCTCTGGAAGCCGCTCAACCCGTACAAGACTTATCATCTTATTCTCCACCTTGAGTACCAGAAAACGGTAGCCCCCGTAGATCAGATCGGGCCTCTCTTCCTGGGAGGGAATCCGATCCAATCTGGAGATCAGAAATCCGTTCAAGGTATCATAATCCTCCCCGAACTCTAAGTCCAACAGCTTTTCCACATCTGAAAGAGGTGCAATCCCCTCCATCAGCCATCCATCTCCCTGCCTGCGGATGTAAGCCTCTTCCTCGTCATACTCATCCAAAATATTTCCGACGATCTCCTCCAGAATGTCCTCCATGGTGATGAGCCCTTCCACCTGACCATACTCGTCAATGACAATCACCATCTGGATCTTCTTTAAACGCATCACTTCAAAGAGCTTCCTTATGTTTCTCGTCACCGGAATAAACGGCGCCCTTCTGAGGAGCCCGCCAAGCTCCTTCAGCTTTCGGTCCCCCAGGCCCTTCCGTTTCTGATACAACACTGCATCCTTCAAATGAACGATTCCGGTAATGTCATCCAGATTCTCTTTGTAAACCGGATACCGGGAATTGCTCCCATCCAGCATGATCTCCAGGGCCTCGTCGAGAGTCAATTCCTCGCTCAAAGCCACAATATTACTCCTGTGGGTCATGATATCCCCGGCATCTTTGTCATCAAACTCAAAAATATTGGTGATCATTTCCGCCTCGCTGGCCTCAATGACCCCCTGCTCATGGCCTTCATTGACCATGGTCATAATATCCTCTTCTGTCACATTGTCCGTTCCGGAGCCGGGCCCGGCCTTAAAAATTCCGGCAATGAGACGGGAGGACAAACCGGCCAGACAGGCGAATGGGTAGTAGGGAAGTGAAATCACCCGCACCACCGGATAAAGCTTATAGGCCCAGCCCCTCGAATATCTGACCGCAATCCGCTTTGCCGACACCATTCCGACGACCAGCAGCAAAAGAAGCAATAACGCCGAGAGTGCTAAGAGCAGACCTCCCCTCATTCCAATCTCCTGTCCCTCTCCGAACAGGCTATGTAACAGAAAAAGCTGTCCCTGCCTGAGAAGCACGGCCCCGGCAAACAACCCGTTTAAAATAGCTGCAATCAGGACCACGGAAGAATAGGTGAAGGAACGGCCAAGCATGTGCAAAAGCTTTCCCGCCCGTTGATCCCCCTCCTCCTTCCGTTTCTGAAGCTCCGTGACAGACAGCTCGTGAATGGCCGCCTCAAAGCCGTAAAGGATCATCTCAATGACGATCATTCCAACCAACAAAAGCAAACTCCAGGGCGAATACCCATCGTCCATGTTTCTCTCCCAACTCCTTTTCTTTTGCCGAAGACCTATGTAAACAGGTCAAGGCTGATTAACAGCGCTGTATTTACTTTACTGAGAAGCACCTCATCCAGATGACATATTTTTTCCTTCAGCCTTTGCTTGTCGATGGTCCGGAGCTGTTCCAGCAAAATCACAGAATCCTTGACCATCTGGCACCGATCTGCCCTGAGCTCCACATGGGTCGGCAGCTTCGCCTTGTTCATTCTGGAAGTAATGGCCGCGCAGATCACTGTGGGGCTGTGCTTGTTCCCCGTGTCATTCT
>CAJUOF010000302.1 GCA_910587905.1 uncultured Lachnospiraceae bacterium | reverse complement strand
ACTGGAGTTCAGACGTGTGCTCTTCCGATCTCCTTCCTGGCAAACCTCATGATATCCTCATGGACCGGCATAAGCGCCTCCCTGGAATAGGAAATGATACTGGACTTCTTCACAAAGTCGTCCACGCCCAAGGGCGAGAAAAACTTCGCCGTCCCGTTGGTGGGCAGCACGTGGTTGGGCCCCGCAAAATAATCCCCCAAAGGTTCACAGCTATGCTCCCCGATAAAGATAGCCCCCGCATTGCGGATCTTCGTCATGACCGTGAAGGCATCCCTCGTCATGATCTCCAGATGCTCCGAGGCAATATCGTTGACCGCCCGGACGGCTTCCTCCATATTCTCCGCCAGAAGGATACGGCCATAGGCGTCCAGGGATTTCTCCATGATCTCCCGGCGGGAAAGCTCCTTCAAGAACCCGTCGATCTCCCGGTTCACCTCCAGGGCCAGCTTCTCCGAGGTGGTCACCAGAATGGCCGAGGCCATCTCGTCGTGCTCCGCCTGGGAGAGAAGGTCCGCCGCCACGTAGCGGGGATTGGCCGTCTCGTCGGCCAGCACCAGAATCTCGCTGGGGCCCGCAATGGAATCAATGCTCACAAAACCAAAGACCGCCTTCTTGGCCAGGGCCACGAAAATATTCCCCGGCCCCACGATCTTGTCCACCTTGGGGATGGATTCCGTCCCGAAAGCCAGGGCCGCCACCGCCTGGGCCCCGCCGGCTTTGAAAATCCGGTCCGCCCCGGCCTCCTTCGCCGCCACCAGGACCGCCGCATTCAGGCTCCCGTCCCTTGCCGGCGGCGTCGTCATGACAATCTCCCCCACGCCGGCCACCTTCGCCGGCACGATGTTCATGAGGACCGACGAGGGATACACCGCCTTTCCCCCCGGCACATAGACGCCGACCCGATTTAAAGGCGTAAGCTTCTGCCCCAGAAGGATGCCCTCCTCCGAAGAGTCAAACCAGCTATAGCGGCGCTGTTTCTCATGAAAAGTCCGGATGTTCACGAGGGCCTTCCGGATCACCGACAGAAGCTCCCCGTCCACCTTCCTGTAGGCCTCTGCGATCTCATCCTCCGTCACCAGCACATTGTCCTTCTCCACCTTGCAGCCGTCAAACCGCTCCGTGTAGGCAAAGAGGGCGGCATCCCCGTTCTTCCTCACATTCTCCACGATCTCATTCACCGTGCCTAAGTAAGCCCCGTACTGGGAAGGACTCCGTTTCGCAAGAAGTTCTTTAAGGGCCCTCCTGGAATCCTCCCCAAGCCTGATCATCTTCATATGGTTGTTCCTCCCTGTTCTCTTGTCGTTTCCTATAAAAGCGCCCTCATGGCGTCCAGAATCCGGCTGATCCGCTCATGCTCGATTTTCATGCTCACCTGGTTGACCACCATCCTGGCCGAAAGAGGCACGATCTCCTCCAGCACGTCCAGCCCGTTCTCCCGGAGAGTGGACCCGGTCTCCACGATGTCCACGATCACCTCCGCAAGACCCACGATGGGGGCCAGCTCAATGGAACCGTTCAGCTTGATGATCTCCACCGTCTGATGCTTCTTATTATAAAAATAATCCTTCGCAATGCCCGGATACTTGGTGGCCACCCGGATGAGCTCATGGTGCTTTAGCTTATCCGCCGCCTCCCTCGGCCCGCAGACACACATCCGGCACCGGCCGATCCCCAGGTCCAGCACCTCGTAGAGCCGCCTGCCCTCCTCCAGAAGAGTGTCCTTCCCCACGACCCCCAGGTCGGCGGCCCCGTACTCCACATAGGTGGGCACGTCGTTGGCCTTGGCCAGGAAAAACCGCACCTTGAGGTCCTCGTTGACGAAAATTAACTTTCTCGTCCCCTCCTCCTTCATCTCCTCACAGGGAATCCCGATGGCCTCGAAAAGCTCCATGGACTTTTTCGCCATCCGCCCCTTCGCCAGGGCGATCGTCAAATACCTCACCGTGCGTCCTCCTCCCGCTCCGAACCGTTCCCATCTGGCTCTTCTCCTAACTCCGCTTCTCCAGACTCCGCTTCTGCGGATTCCGTCCCATCGCCCCCCGAGGGCCCGGTCCCCGGAAGCTCCGTCCTCACCGCTTCCGGCGCATCCTTCCCCCAGACAAAGAACCCGTCCCCGGAAAGATAATACAGCACATCCATGCGGTTTCTCTCCCCGAAGCGCTTATACTCCTCCAGAGAAATCCTGTCCATCCTCCGAACGAGCTGGAGCTTCCGCCCCTCTCTCCGCCACCCGGCCGCCAGGGGAATGGCCGTCTCCTGCCGCTCTCTGTCATAGACAAACAAAAAAGCCGGCTCCGGGACCTCCACCGAAATCCCCTGTCTGGAAAGAGCCGCCAAAAGGCCGTCCACCGAGATCGAAAAGCCCACCGCCGGGGCCTCCTTCCCGAACTGGCGCATCAGGCCGTCATAGCGCCCCCCCGACAAGATGGGCTCCCCCATGCCAAAGGTCACGCCCCGGAAAATGATGCCCGTATAATACCGGTACTTTCCAAGCATGCCAAGGTCAAAGGACACATAATCCGACAGGCCGTAGAGCTTCAAAATCCGCCAGAGGTTTTCGAGCCGTTCCACCGCCGCCTCCATGCGGGCGTTGACCGCCAGCCCCGCCGCCGTCCGAAGAAGGTCCGCCGAGCCAAAAAGCTCCGGAAGTCTCCGAAACACCTCCGAAATCCTCCCGTCAAGCTCCTGCCCGGACACCAGCTCCTCCACGCCGAAAAAATTCTTCTCCTCAATCAGCTCCCGGAGCCTGGCCTCGGTCTCCGGAAGAAGGCCCGCCTCCTCCACCAGCCCGTTGAAAAACTCCACCTGGCCCACGTCCACCTGAAAGTCCGTAAGGCCCGCCGCTAAAAGCGCATTCACCGAGAGGGCGATCATCTCCCCGTCGGCGTCGCTGGAAGCGTCGCCGATGAACTCCGCCCCCTGCACCGTCGACTCCTTCAGCCTCCCCTGATAACTGGAATGGTTGATAAAGGTGTTGGCCAGATAAGAAAGCCGGATCGGCAGCGTTTCTTCCATATAATACTTGGCGGCGCAGCGGGCCACCGGCGGTGTCATGTCCGGCCGGAGCACCAGCGTGTTCCCCTCCCGGTCAAAAAACTTGTACATCTCCCTGGAGGCCACGCTCCCCCGCTCCTTGTTGAAAATGTCAAAAAACTCAAAGGAGGGCGTCTGCAGCTCACTGTAACCGTAGGACCGAAAAACCTCCCGCAGCCGGCCCTCCACCGCCAGCTTCCTCTCATATTCCGAATTATAAATATCCCGGACTCCCTCCGGCGTGTGAAGCAATTGTTTCATAACCTCTCTCCCTGTCACTCTCTGATCCCGCATCACTTTACTATAGTAACGTGATAGCAAATTAGATCGGAAGAGCACACGTCTGAACTCCAGT
>CAJUOF010000301.1 GCA_910587905.1 uncultured Lachnospiraceae bacterium | reverse complement strand
TGGTCAAAGAACTGGCAGACGGCCTGCAGGTCGCTCTTGGAATTGTCGATGACGCCCGCGATCTCTGTCTGTACGGAGGTGGCGCTCTCCGCGGCCGTGGTGATCTGTTGGAAGCCCGCGTCTGTGTTTTCGACGATGGCGGCTCCCTTTCCGAGGGTCTCCTGGGCGTTGGAGATGCTTCCGCTCAGTTCGGTGGAGTGGTTTTTCACCTCATGGATGCCGGTATCCACCTCGTTGGCCAAAAGCTTGATCTCCCTGGCCAGGTCCTTGACCTGGGCCGCGACGATGGCGAAGCTTCGGCCCTCCGTGCCGGCCCTGGCGGCTTCGATGGAGGCGTTGACGGCGAGGATGTTGGTCTGGTCCGCGATGGAGACGATCTTGCCCATGCAGTCCTGGATCCCTTGGATGGAGTTCTGGAGTTTCTCGAAGATGCGTTCCATGTCGCCGAAGGAGCCAAGAACCTGGATGGAAATGTTTTTCAGGTCTTCCATTTCGTTGTGGGCCCCGTCCACGGTCTGGCCGACCTCGTCCCTGACCTGGGAGAACTGCTCCGCGGCGTGATTGATGCCCTCGAAGGACTGGCCGAACTCCTGCAAGCGGTCCTGGAACTGCTCTGCGCCTTTCAGGATGCCTTCAAAGGAACGGCCGATCATGTTCAGCTCCCAGAGGGAATCCACTTCCTTCTGGACCAGCTCTTTCTGATAGCCCTTCAGACTGTTTACGATATGTAAAACCGGGTTAAGCAGTTTTTTTCTGTCCACCGGTTCTGATCTGTGCTGTTTTTTCTTGAAAAGCATGCTGCATCCTCCTTTATTCAAATACCACGCAGGTCATGGACTGATTGACGAACCGGTTGTTGTAATGCTCTCCGTAGCCGACCAGACCGGCATGGCTCCCCAGGGCGGACATTTCCTGCAGATATTTCTGCATGTAGCCCCGCTCCGAGAACAGCTTGTAGCGGAACAGGCAGTTTACGGAAAATACGGCGGAGCGTTTGGGGAAGTCCTGGCAGATCTGGCGTATGGTATCCCTGGTGATGGCCTCGTAATCGCCCAGCTCCAGCAGGTTCAGCACGTCGGAATCGTTGACCTGACGGAAACAGGCCAGGGCGTTGCCCTTCACTTCCTTGATGGAAATGATGCAGGTGTCGTCCCCGTTGACCTTGCCGAAGGGGTTCTGGAAGGTCCTGGTGAGGATTTCCTGGTCCGTCACGTGAAGGATTTCCTGGTAGACTTGCTTGGCCGGCTTGCCGTTGAGACTTCCGAGAACGTAATTGGCCTTGTCTGTATTGGAAGCGATGAAGCGGTAATTTCCAAGCTGGTGGTAGATGTTTTCTTTGTAGGTCTTCACCCGGCCCTTCAGGTTGCGGACGATCCCGTAAGCCACTGCGTCCGGATAGATGACTCCGTTGGCGGACACTTTTCCCGCATCCCCGGTCCCGCCCACCAGGGAGATGCCCTTCGGCTTCAGGACCGTGTAGAGGGTGGTGAGCACGCAGGCATCGTTGCCGGAACAGAAGTCGATGCACACGGTATCGCGGCCGTTCCCGTTTACTTTTGCCACGTCCTCCTGTAAACGCTCGATGTATTTGGCGGGCATGGTGGAAACCTGTTCCAGCACGCCTGCCGAAGCCGAGACACCGTCCCAAAAAGCGATCACGCAGACGCCGTGCTCGACGACCCTGGTGTCGTAGCCCATCCCGACGCACCCGATGCTGGGAATTCCCGGGAAAAGTGTTTCCAAAGATTTCACATGTGTCTCAAACTGATTGTCATTTGACAATAACATAATGAATTGGGGATTTCTAAGCCCGCGGACTGCCTCTTCCAGCTTCCCGCTCTGGCTCATGCCAAAAAACTGTCTCACGCCGTTTTCTCTCCTTTGCTTCAGATTGATTCTTTTTTAGAATTGCGGTGTTTGATAGAGTGTTTTCTGCGGAAAGTATAGCATAAAAAGCGGGTAATTTCCAGTAGATTTCGAAAGGGAAAGCCAGAATGCGAAAAGTCCTGCATTCTGGCTTGATCAATCCTCCGGGGGAAGGCGGTAGGTTTAGCGCTTTCGGGCCCGTTCTGCCCGGAAGGACAGGGCGAAGAGGGTCCCGAAGGAAGTGAGGAACAGGAACCACAGGAGACTCAAGGGGCGGGTGTCGCCGGTGTCTGCCTGACCGCCGCCATTGCCGGGCTTTTCCTGGTGACCGTTGTCGCCGGAGCCTGCCTGGTTTCCGCTGTTGCCGGAGCCTGTCTGGTTTTCGTCATTGCCGGGCGCTGTCTGTGTTTCGGAGACTTCGAATTCGGCGGTGAGGGTGCGGTCCGCGTCCGCCGTAAAGTGGAAGTCCTGGCTCTCGCTTACGGTTTTTCCGTTCTCGCTCCACCGGACGAAGCGGTAGCCCTTTTCGGGGACGGCCGTGACGGCGACGGGCTGGCCCTCGCGGAAGGTGCCGCCGCCAGAGACCGTGCCGCCCCGGGAGGGAGCCGCGTGCAAGATGACCGTGATTTCCGGCAGGGCTCTGAATTCGGCGGTGAGGATGCGGTCCGCGTCCGCCGGGAAGGAATAGTCTGCCTCCGTGCTGACTTCCTGTCCGTTTTCGGTCCACCGGAGGAATTGGCAGCCTTCGGCCGGGGTGGCGGTGACGGTGACGGTCTCCCCGGCCGGATAAGTTCCTGCTCCGGCGACCGTGCCGCACTGGGCCGGGTCTGCCTGGAGACGGATGGCGTGGAGGGGGATCCACTTGGCGTAGAGGGTCATGGTCTGGGTGATGGCGGTGCCAAAGTCGAAGGGGGTGTCGGAGAGGGTCGTTCCGCCGTCATTGCTTGCATACCAGTTGTCGAACAGATACCCGTCCCGGACCGGGGGTTCGGGACGCGCCGCCGTCTTGCCGTAAGCGACGGACTGGGAGGCCACGGGGCTTCCTCCCGTGGTGTCGAAGGTGACGACCGGATAGACGTAGTCCAGCTTGCCTGTATTCTGGACGGACGCGGGAACGTCTTTTAAAATGGGACGGCCGTCCTCTCCCGCCGTCCAGCTGCTGTCCGGGAGGGCGGAAAGCCTTTCGACGATCTCTTCCGGACGGAGTGCGTCAAAAGTACCGTTGTTTGTTCCACCGTTGGATATGGGAGTCAGGGAGCCGAAGTCCATGTCGGCATGCCAGCCGCAGTCTGTCACGGTGACGGAAGCGTTTGTGGACAGGAAGGGGCTGACGGTGGGGGTTCCGCCGGAGGCCGACATCTCCTTCCCCAGGGCGTAGCAGTTTTCAAAGTCACTGCCGGCGGAGGCATTTCCGGTGAAGCCGTAGGCCCGGTTCTGTCCGTCCCCGGATGCGGTGACGTTTCCCGCCGCATAGCAGTTCACGGCGGCGCTATTCTGGGAGGTGCCGGAAAAACCGCCGCCGATGGCGGCAGCTCCGCCGCTCACGGAGATGCTTCCGGTGGCATAGCAGTCCGCAGAGGTGGTTCCGTCCATCAGGACGCCGCCAAAGCCTCCGGCGAACAGCAGGGGATTCGGGGAGGCGGAGGAGAGGGAGACGCTGCCGGAGGACATGCAGTTTTTCAGAAGGATGCCGGTGCCCCCCACGTAGCCTGCGAACCCGCCTGCGTAGGAGGGCCCGGCGGACGCAACGTCCGAATCTCCGGTGGCGTAGCAGTTTCGGATGGAGACGGAGCCGTTGACGGGGGCGATCTCGCCCGCAAAGCCGCCGGACTGGACGTCGGCAGCGGAAGCGGGGCAGGTGACGTTCCCGGAAGCGCCGCAGCCGGAGATATCGGCGTTGTCCCCGACTCCGCCCACGAAGCCGCCCGCCTTGGAGAGGGAACCGGAAATTTCCACGTCCGCATGGCAGTTTTCCAGCCGGATGGCACGTTCGACGTTGCTTGTGGGATTGACCATGCCGATCAGGCCGCCTGTGTAGAGGGAGCTGACGGGGGCGGTGCACTGGATCTGGCCGCTCACGGTGCAGCCGGAGATCAGTCCGCAGCCGGCCATCGTCTCACCGGCCAGGCCGCCGGCGTAGGAAAAGCTGGGAATGGCCCCGATGGTCATCCGGATGTCGGTCAGGGCGAGGTCACGGATATAGGCGGGGGCGTCGGCAGAGCCGTTGAAAAAGACACGGCCGAAAAGGCCGGCGGTCTTTTCCGTGCCGTCCGCCTGGAGGGTCATTCCGGATATGGTGTGGCCCTGGCCGTCAAAGCTTCCCCGGAAGGGAGCGTTTTCCGTTCCGATGGGGGTCCAGTTTTTCCCGCTCAAGTCGATGTCGGCCCCGAGGACGACGGTTTTTCCCGAGAAGTCGTCCGGCGCCGCGCCGTTCAGGCCGTCGGTCTGGACGGCCAGCCAGGCCAGGCCCTCGGCGGTGGTGACGGTGATGGTGCCGCTGCCGTCGTCGGCATATCCCTCAGGAGCCGTGGCCAGCCCGTCGGTCCAGCTTCCGTCTGCCGCCCGGGAAGGGAGCGGAAGCAGGCACAGTGCCAGCAGCAGGGCCAGGATGAATACGAGGTGTCTCTTTGCTGACGGGTTCCTGGATGGCATGGATGGGTTTATGGATGCGATTGATCGTTTCCTGTTTTTCAGGGCGTTCATGAGTCTTCCTCCCGTAATAAGGTGATTTTTTGTGAATTTTTTCAATGGCGATATTATATCAGCTTTTGTGCGGAGGGGCGGGGGGACGGCACGAACGGCGGCTTTCCGGCACGAACAGAGGGCTTTATAAAAATTTTCTTGACTTGTGTGCCTGATGTGGTAATCTCTGTAATAGAGAAGTTATCGTATTCGCATTTGGGAGGAAATGTATAGCAGATCCTTGACAATGGAAAGGCAGCTTCCTGTGCGCCCTTTACCGGGGAAGAACTGAAACGGATCGATGAGATTTCTCGGAGGTGATGAATGACTCTCGGATATCTGATCAATGGTTTGGATGAAAAGGAGAGGTTTGGAGATGGATGGTGACAGACTGCGATTCTTTGACGGACATATGGAGGCATTTCCATTATATGAGGCCTTCGAGGGCCGGGTCATGGACGAGATTGCGGACGTACGGATCAAAGTGCAGAAAAGTCAGCTCTCGTTTTACAATCGGCATTTATTTGCCTGTGTTTCCTTTGCGAGGGTGAGGAAGAAGAAGGACTGCCCGGAGGCGTACATCGTGGTTACTTTCGGGCTGGGACATAAAGTGGAATCGCCCCGCATCGACGTGGCGACGGAGCCTTATCCCGGCCGCTGGACGCATCACGTCCTGATCGGCGGACCGGAGGAGGTGGACGACGAGCTGATGGCCTGGGTGAGGGAGGCGGCGGAGTTTTCCGCTGCGAAATAAACCCTTGAGTTTCCGTATTTTGCATTTTGCTTGGAAAGTCAGGAAGAAAAACGGTTTTTTCTAAGCCGAAACCATTTGAAAGCCGTCGGTACTTAGAGCGTTCCGAGCCTAAGCGAAGGAAGGCTCTTACGTACCGCTACGAGCTTTCAAGAGCGGAAGCGTGTTTCGGCGTGAAAAGAACCGCTTTTCTTCCGTAATTTATCATGTCAATACAAAATGCGGAAACTCAAGGATATCGCCTCTTTACAAAATCCGATTCCTATAGTATAATCCTTGCAGATTTGCAAATAGCTACAGGCTGTGAGGAAGAGGAGTACGCCGAAGGGCACATGCAGAGAGGGCGGTTCACCGGCTGAGAGGCCGTCCATGGACGCATCGGCGGAAGGTAGCTTCTGAGCCGGATTTCTGAAACTTGACCGGGATGGACAAAGGAGCGGTCTTGCGGGACGCCTGTCCTGTCTGCGCCGGGAGAGCAAGTAGGAGGTCCCGGACCTGCCCCCGTTACCGGGCATGAGAGGACTGCGGCGGCAGGATGTCTGCGGCCGTGGTTGAAATAAGGTGGTACCGCGATGCATTCGCCCTTTTTCGTCAAAAGACGGAGAAGGGCGTTTTACGTTGTAAGGGGATTTTACCGGCCATGGTACAAGCATATCAGAGAAAGGAAGGATTTTATGAGCAGAGAACTGGAAAAGACCTACAATCCTCAGGCCATCGAGGACAGGCTGTACGAGAGGTGGATGGAGAAGAATTATTTTCACGCCGAGGTGGATCGGGACAAGAAGCCCTTCACCATCGTGATGCCGCCGCCCAACATCACGGGCCAGCTTCACATGGGCCACGCCCTGGACAATACCATGCAGGACATTCTGATCCGCTACAAACGGATGCAGGGCTATTCGGCCCTGTGGCAGCCGGGAACGGACCATGCGGCCATTTCCACGGAGGTGAAGGTCATCGACAAGCTCCGCAGCGAGGGCATCAACAAGGACGACCTGACCAGAGAGGAATTTCTGGAGCATGTCTGGGCCTGGAAGGAGGAGTACGGCGGAAGGATCGTGCGGCAGCTCAAGAAGCTGGGCTCCTCGGCGGACTGGGAGCGGGAGCGGTTCACCATGGACGAGGGCTGCTCCGAGGCGGTCCTGGAGGTGTTCATCCGCCTTTATGAGAAGGGCTATATTTACAAGGGCTCCCGGATCATCAACTGGTGCCCGGAGTGCCAGACGTCGATCTCCGATGCGGAGGTGGTCCACGAGGAGCAGGCGGGCCATTTCTGGCATATCAATTACCCGGTGAAGGGGGAGCCGGGGCGGTTCGTGGAGATCGCCACCACCAGGCCGGAGACCATGCTGGGCGACACGGCGGTGGCCGTCCACCCGGACGACGAGCGCTACAAGGACCTGGTGGGGAAGATGCTGATCCTGCCCATCGTGAACCGGGAGATCCCCGTGGTGGCCGACGAATACGTGGACAGGGAGTTCGGGACCGGCTGTGTGAAGATCACGCCCGCCCATGATCCCAACGACTTCGAGGTGGGGAAGCGGCACAACCTCCCGGAGATCAACATTCTCAACGACGACGCCACCATCAATGAGAACGGCGGCAAGTACCAGGGCATGGAGCGCTATGCGGCCAGGAAGGCCATCGTGGAAGAACTGGATTCCCTGGGCCTTTTGGTGAAGGTGGCCGATCACTCCCACAACGTGGGAACCCATGACCGGTGCAAGACCACCATCGAGCCCATGGTGAAGCAGCAGTGGTTCGTGAAGATGGACGAGATGGCGAAGCCGGCCATCGAGGCGTTAAAGTCCGGGAGACTGAAGTTCGTGCCGGAGAGTTTTGGAAAGACTTATCTTCACTGGCTGGAGAACATCCGTGACTGGTGTATTTCCAGGCAGATTTGGTGGGGACACCGGATCCCGGCTTATTACTGCGAGAAATGCGGGGAGATGGTGGTCGCCAAGGAGGCACCGAAGGTCTGCCCGAAATGCGGCTGCGCCCACATGGTCCAGGACGAGGACACGCTGGACACCTGGTTCTCCTCGGCCCTCTGGCCTTTCTCGACCCTGGGCTGGCCGGAGAAGACACCGGAGCTGGATTATTTCTATCCCACCGACGTGCTGGTGACCGGCTACGACATCATTTTCTTCTGGGTCATCCGCATGGTGTTCTCGGGCCTTGAGCAGACCGGGAAGGAGCCTTTCCACACGGTGCTGATCCACGGCCTGGTGCGGGATTCCCTGGGCAGGAAGATGAGCAAGTCCCTCGGAAACGGCATTGATCCGCTGGAGGTGGTGGACAAGTACGGCGCCGACGCCCTGCGCATGACGCTGATCACCGGAAACGCACCCGGCAACGACATGCGGTTCTACTGGGAGCGGGTGGAGGCCAGCCGGAATTTTGCCAACAAGGTCTGGAATGCGTCCCGCTTCATCCTCATGAACATGTCCAGGGCCTCCGTCCACGAGGTGGGCGTGGACAGCCTGACCGGGGCCGACAAGTGGATCCTCTCCAAGGTCAACACCCTGACGAAGGACGTGACGGAGAACCTGGACAAGTACGAGCTGGGGATTGCCCTCCAGAAGATCTACGACTTCATCTGGGAGGAATTCTGCGACTGGTACATCGAGATGGTGAAGCCCCGCCTGTACAATGACGACGACGAGACGAAGGCGGCGGCCCTCTGGACCTTAAAGACGGTGCTCATCCAGTCCTTAAAGCTCCTGCACCCGTACATGCCTTTCATCACGGAGGAAATCTTCTGCAACCTGCAGGACGAGGAGGAATCCATCATGATCTCCTCCTGGCCGGAATTTAAGGCCGAGTGGGAGTTTGCGGAGGACGAGACGGCGGTGGAGACCATCAAGGAGGCGGTCCGGGCCATCCGGGGCGTGCGCACCTCCATGAACGTGCCCCCCAGCCGGAAGGCCAGCGTGTTCGTGGTTTCCGGGGACGAGACAGTCCGGGAAATCTTTGAGAACGGCAAGGTGTTCTTCGCCACCCTCGCCTCTGCCGGTGAGGTGACGGTGCAGGCGGACAAGACAGGGATCCCGGAGGACGCCGTCTCTGCGGTGACGGCGAAGGCCGTGGTCTACATGCCGTTGGAAGAGCTGGTGGACACGGCCAAGGAGATCGAACGTCTCCAAAAGGAGGAAGAGCGGCTTAACAAGGAGCTGGCCCGTTCCCGGGGAATGCTGGACAATGAAAAGTTCGTGAGCCGTGCGCCTCAGGCCAAGATCCAGGCGGAGCGGGAGAAGCTTGAGAAGTATGAGCAGATGATGGCCCAGGTGAAGGAGCGGCTGGCGCAGCTTGGGAAATAAAACATTCCGCCTGTGCGGGCCGGATTCAATGGTCGCAGGTGGGGAGCAGCTCCATGAACTGCTTCCCGGCCAGGGAGATGGGATGGGAACTGTCGCTCACCACGCAGACGTGGCGGGGCGGCAGTTCTTTTTTCAGGGGAATGCGGAACACGAGGCCGTTTTTTATGGCTTCGGCGGCGAAATCCTCCGGCACGAAGCCGAGCCCCAGGTTGTGGGCGGCGAGGGGTGTCACCAGGTCGGTGGTGGCGGGCTCCACGTCCGGTGCCAGGGGAATGCCTTCGTCCAGGAACTGCTGTTCCAGAAAGGACCGGGTGGCCGTTCCGGGGCTCAGGCAGATCAGAGGGTAAGCCGCCAGCTCTCTAAGGCTCATGCTGCGCCCCTGGAGTTCCCGGAAACGGCTTCCGGCGATGACGATGTCCTGGAAGGCGGCCAGGGGCGTGACGGAAAAACCCTCCGTATCGGGCAGGGGGGAGATGACGATGGCGAATTCCACGGTGCCCTCCCGCAGGACGTTCAGGATTCCCGGCGTGGTGCTGCTGGATATTTTAAGCTTTAGGGCCGGGTATCTGTTTTTGAACTGTTCCAGGTAGGGCAGGAGGAAATTGTGGAGGGTCATTTCGCTGGCGCCGATCTGCAGCTTTCCGGCTGTCAGGGATTTTGCGGATTCCAGAAGCTCCTCGGCGGCCCGGATC
>CAJUOF010000300.1 GCA_910587905.1 uncultured Lachnospiraceae bacterium | reverse complement strand
GCGGGGATCCGGAACCTGTTCACGTCCATCACCCATTACAAAGAGGGAGAAAGGATATTGATCATCACGGACGACAACAAGCTGGAGATCGGGCGGCTGGTGTATCGGTATGCGAAGGAGGTGGCGAGGGACGTGGCAATGATCGTCATGGAGCCGAGAAAGGGGCACGGTTCCGAGCCGCCCCAGGCGGTTGCGCAGGCGATGATGGCCTGCGACATCTGCCTGGGGGCGACCACCATGTCGCTGTACCATTCCCAGGCGAGGAACGCTGCCTGCCGGGAGATGGGCATGCGCTGGGTCGGCCTGCAGGACTTCGTGCCGGAAATGTTCGAGCGGGGCGGAATGACGGCGGATTTTGACGAGATCCACAGGGAGATCGACCGGGTTGTCCACCTGTACGAGGGAAAACGGTTCCGGCTGACGGCGCCCGGCGGGACGGACATGACCTGCAGCGTGGAGGGCAGGAAGGTGGTGGTGGACTATGGGACGGCCATCACGCCCGGCGCCGCCTGCGGCACGCCCAATGCGGAGATTGCGCTGGGGCCGGTGGAGGGAACGGCGGAGGGCGTCCTCGTCATAGACGGGAGTATTCCCCATCCGCTGCTCAACGTCATCGAGGAGCCGATCACCTGCAAGGTGGAGAAGGGTTATATTACGGAGATCACGGGGGGACGCCAGGCGGAGATTCTGAGACGGGTACTGGAGGAGTATCATGATCCGACGGTCTATAACGTGGCGGAGCTGGGCCTGGGAATGAATCCTCTCAATGAGATCATCGGGCACATGGCGCCGGACGAGGGCTCCTACGGCAATATCCATGTGGGGATCGGGAAGAACACGGGCTTTGGTGGTCATGTGACGTCGCCGCTTCACCTGGACATGGTGGTGAAAACCATTACGGCGGAGATTGACGGGAGATATTTCATGAAAGACGGGGTTTTGATGGTTTGAATAAGTGCATTGTGATTTCGGATTCGTTTAAGGGAACTCTCTCCAGCGTGGAAATCTGCGCCATCGCAAAGGAGAGCATTCCCCGCTTCTTCCCGGAGTGCGAGGTGGATGCGATCCCGGTGGCGGACGGCGGGGAGGGGACGGTGGCCTGTTTTGCGTCGGCCCTCGGTGCAGAGCTGGTGGAGACCACGGTGAGCGGGCCGTATTTTGAGAAGGTCCGGGCTTCCTATGCCAGGATCGGTTCCCGGGCCGTGATTGAGACGGCGGCGGCCGCCGGGCTTCCCCTGGTGGGGGAGCGGAGGAATCCGGCGGCGACCACCACCTACGGCGTGGGGGAATTGATCCGCCATGCACGAACCCACGGGTGCGGGGAAATTTTTCTCGGAATCGGGGGGAGTGCCACCAACGACGGGGGCTGCGGGTGTGCGGCGGCCCTCGGGGTCCGGTTTCTTGACCGGGAGGGGAGGGCTTTCGTGCCGACGGGGGAATGCCTTTCCCGGATCGCTTCCATTGACTGCGGGGAGGCGGAACGGCTTCTGGGAGGGGCGAGGATCACGGTGATGTGTGACGTGACCAATCCTCTGTACGGGGAACAAGGGGCGGCATTCGTGTTCGGCCCGCAAAAGGGGGCGGACCCGGACATGGTCCGTATGCTGGACGGAGAGCTGAGGGCCTTCGGCCGGGTGCTCCGTGAGGGGCTTGGCAGGGATGTCTCCGCCCTCCCCGGAGCCGGGGCCGCCGGAGGCATGGGGGGCGGAATGGCGGCTTTTTTCGGAGCGGAATTAAAGTCCGGCATCGAGGCGATTCTGGACATGGTGGAATTTGACAGGCGGCTTTTGGGTGCGGACTTGGTGATCACCGGGGAGGGCCGGGTCGACGGCCAGAGCATGCAGGGGAAGGTGCTTTCCGGGGTTGCCGGGCGGACGAAAAGGGCCGGGGTGCCCCTGGTGGTCATCGCCGGGGGAATCGGTGACGGTGGGGAGGCGGCCTATGAAATGGGGGTGACCGCCATGTTCGGGATCGATCGGCCGGCGGTGGCCTTTGAGGATTACAGGGCGGAGTCAGGGCGGCATTATCAGGCGGTCCTGGAGGATGTTCTGCGGCTTGGAAGGGCATCGGGGAAGTGGTGAAGGGCATCCGGGCGGGAGGTTCAGAGGTTGTCCGTGAGGTCGGAGTTCAGGATAAATTGGTAAAAGGCTTCGCTGGGTTTCGAGAGTTTTTTGCTTTTGGCCTTTACCAGGTAGAGTTTTCTGTCCTGGTCGATGTCGGAAAAGGGGATTCGCTTTACCGGGCTGTGGTCCAGAATGGAGACCTCCGGGACGATGGCCACGGCCTGGCTGCCCTCCAGCATGGCGGCGATGGAGGATTCTTCCTCGAATTCATAAATGATGTTGGCTTTCACGTTGACGCCGGAGATGATCTCGTCTACCAGGCGCCTGCTCTCCCCCGTAAAGCTGTTGTAGGTGATTAACGGGTAGGAGAGGGCTTCCTTTGCGGAGACCTGGGGGCGGGAGGCCAGCGGGTGGTCCGGGGAGACGATGAGGATCAGCCGCTGCCTGATGATGGGGACGAATTCAATGTCGTATTCTTCCCGGACGAAGGCGCAGATGCCGAGGTCGTAGGTCCCGTTCTTGATCCCCTCGATGATGATGCGGCTGTGGGCCTGGCCGAAAATAAAGTGGTATTTGCTGTGCCTGGGAAGTTCGATAAAGCTGTTCACCAGCCGGGGGACCAGGGAATGGCCGAGAATGTACAGGTAGGCGAAATGGATGATGTCCGGTGTCTCGGTGGAAATCTGCTTCAGAAGCTCCACGCCGGAATTGATCTGTGTGAGGGCGGGGGCCACGTGGTCGTAGAAGATCTGTCCGTACTGGGTGAGCTTCACGTTCCGGCCGTTTTTCATGAACAGGGAAACGCCCAGTTCTTCTTCCAGCTTCGCAATGGCGTAGCTTAAGCTGGGCTGTGAAATGTACAGGGCCTCGGAAGCCTGGGTATAATGCTCCAACTGGGCAAGTTTTACAAAATAGGAAAGAAAATTATAAGTCATCTGTCAAAACACCTCGTCTAACCATGATTTTTCTGGATGTTCCCATTATACCATAAAAAAAGAAATGGATTCATTTAGTTTCTCTATGGCTTTCTGGAAAATATGTATTGGTGTGGAGGGTGTCGGCGGATGCGGGAAGGGGGATTCAGGGATGGAATCAAAAATGGAATCTGAAACGGAACGGGGAGGGTGGAGGCGGCACTTGCTTTCTCTTGCGGCGGCCGCACATGACGCAGAGGAAATTCGGGCAGAATATTACAGAAGTAAGGCGGAGACGGCGGTCAAAAACCTAAGAAGGAATCTGTTTGAGGCGCATTATGCCGACTCGCTGGGCCAGGCAAAGGAGCTTCTCCTGAGCCTGATCCCGGAGGGGGCCGTCGTGGGCTGCGGGGATTCCCACACGCTGTTTGCCATGGACCTGGAAGGGAGTCTTTCGGAGAAGGGGTGCACGGTGATTCCCCATGTCTGCGTCAACCGTCCTTTTATGGAGGAGAACGGAGGGTTCCGGGACCGGGAGGAGGCGAGACGGGTCATACGGGAGATTATACGGAATTATCTGGCCAGTGACGTGTTTCTTCTGGGGGCCAACGCCATTACCATGGACGGACAGATCGTCAACGTGGACGGGAGGGGAAACCGGATTGCCGGGAGTCTTTACGGGCCGGAGCGGGTTATCGTTCTGGCCGGGGCCAACAAGCTGGTGCCGGACGAGCGGGCGGGCCGGGAGCGGGCGGGCTTCGTGTCCGCAGCCATGAACCATGTGAAGTACGGGAAGGGGGAGATGCCCTGCATGAAGGCGGGGGTCTGTCTGGACTGCCGTCATCCGGAGCGCTCCTGCAGCATCACGACCGTCATCCACAGGAAGCCCCACGATGCGGATTTCCACGTCATTCTGGTGGGAGAGGAGCTGGGTTTCTGACTGCCTTGCAGGAAAACCGGATCCGGCAATTGCGCAGCCACGAAACATGATAAAGATTCTGACGACTGCTTCCAGGAAAAGCCCTCTGCGCCGTGGAAGCAAGACCAGAGAAGACAGGAGGGATTCTTTCCCGAGTGGCTTCTGCGGTTCTGGGCTTGCTGGAACGCTTGGCGCAGCAGGCTTTGGATGGACGCAGTCGTCAGAATCTGTTCTGCGATTCTGAGTTGTGCAATTGCCGGGAACTCATATAGAATCTCTATGGATTCTTTGTAAGATATGTATTGGAATTTTGAAATGGGAACGGGTAAACTATTAAAAACAACCAAAAGAAGCAAGACGGTCAGGAGGAAATAACGATGAATGATTTGTATGGGGCGGCCCGCAGGCTGGATCTGGTGCAGTTCTCGCCGGTCCGCAGGGTGCTGGAGCGGGCCAACGAGCTGGCGGGGCAGGGCAGGGACATCCTGCATGTGGAGATCGGAGAGCCGGATTTTGATACTCCCTCTGATATCGTGGAGGCGACGGTGCATGCGCTCGCCGTCGAGAAAAGGACCCACTATCCGCCGAACCGGGGGGTCCTAAAGCTCCGGAACGCCATTTCGGACATGCTTAAGGAGCAGTTCCATGTATCTTATGACGGCGCTTCGGAGGTCCTGGTGACCTGCGGGGCGGCGGAGGCGATCTTCGACGCCGTCATGGCGTTGGTGAACGAGGGGGACGAGGTGATCGTTATGACTCCCGCTTACATGAATTATGAAAACTGCATCCGCATGGCCGGGGCGTCCTGTATGAAGGTGGAGCTTTTGGAGAGTACCGGCTACCAGGTGGACGAGGCGGCCCTGGAGGCGGCGGTGACGGAGCGGACCAGGATGATCGTCCTCACGAACCCGAACAATCCCACGGGCACGGTCATGAACCGGGAGAGCCTTCAGAAGATTGCGGCGGTGGCCAGGGCCCATGACCTGGTCGTGTTGTCGGACGAGATTTATGCGGCCATGCACTACGGGGGGGAATACGTTTCTTTTGCGTCTCTTCCGGGCATGAAGGAGCGCACGGTTCTGGTCAGTGGGTTTTCGAAATGCTTTGCCATGACCGGGTGGCGGATTGGCTACGTGGCCTGTGATGCCAGGTTCTATTCCCAGATTCTCAAGGTCCATCAGTACGCCACCAACTGTATTCCCACGTTTATCCAGGAGGGGCTGGCAGCCGGGATGCGGACGGAAAAGACGGCGATGGACGTGAAGGCGATGGTGCTCACCTTTGACGAGAGGCGGCGGATGGTGCTGGAAATGCTTTCTCAGGTTCCGGGGGTGTCTTGCAGCGGGGCCGATGGCGCTTTTTATGTGTTTGTCAATGTCTCCGGGACGGGCCTTTCTGGAACGGAATTTGCCGAACGGCTTTTGGAAGAGCAGGGGGTGGCGCTGGTTCCGGGGGCGGCTTTCGGGGAAGGCTGTCGAAACTGTGTCAGGATTTCTTACGGGACTTCCATAGACGTGCTTGACAAGGCCCTGCAGAGGATCCGGGAATTCGCTGCGGCGCTTTGCAAATAAAAAAACGAAGGAGGATTCACAATGAAGAAGGTACTTGCAGTGTTGCTGGCGGCGGCCATGACGATTTCCCTCGTCGGCTGCGGGGGCGCAGGAGGGGAAGGGAAAGGAACGGAGAAAAAAACGGAAGACGTGGGGACGGAGACGGCGGACGTGCCCGGAGACACGAAGGCGGAGTCCTCCGGTCAGGAGGCGGGGGAGACGATCCGGGTCGGCGTCCTCTACCCTCTCACCGGGAACAACGCCACGGCGGGAATGGAGTCCGTGAAGTGCCTGGAAACGGCGGCGGAACTGATCAACGGTTCCTATGATATCGACCTCCCGGGGGCGAAGACGGAGGGTATCCAGAGCATGGGCGGTGCGAAAATCGAGATCATTGCGGCGGACTCCCAGGCCAGTGCGGAGGTTTCCGCCACGGAAGCGGAACGGCTGATCACCGAGGAGCACGTGGACGCCCTGATCGGCTGTGACATTTCCAGTTGTACCAAGACGGCCAGTGCGGTGGCGGAGCGCTACGGGGTTCCGTTCATCAACGGGGAGTCTTCCTCCGACAGCCTGGTGGGGCGGGGGCTGGATTATTTCTTCCACGTGGGCCCCAACGACAGTCTTCTGGTGGCTTCCTCCTTTGATTACCTGGACAAGATCCGGGAGTCGGCGGGGATCGAGTCGGTGGCGATCTGCGGTGCGGACGACGACTCCGGCACCAATTTCGTGAATTTCTGTGAGAAGGAGGCCAAGGAGAGGGGCTATACCATTGCCACCCAGTTCACTTACACCCAGGATGCGGAGACCCTCTCTTCGGAGTGCATGAAGCTCAAGGCTTCGGAGGCGGACGCCCTGATGATCTTTGCCCTGACGGGACCGGCCATCTTGTTCCTCCAGACCATGCAGGACATGGATATCAATTTTAAGACCATGATCACCGAGATCGGAAGAGCGTCGTGTAGGGAAAGAGTGTAGATCTCGGTGGTCGCCGT
>CAJUOF010000299.1 GCA_910587905.1 uncultured Lachnospiraceae bacterium | reverse complement strand
CTCCCGGCGTGTCAAGCTTATTTCCGGACGAAGCCCTGTCGCAATACGGAATCCTGGATTTTTTGGTGGAAAGCAATGTGTATTCTGAGGATATCAACATCGACGAATATCTGTATCCAGTTGGGGAATATTGCCATGTCAATCAATATGGCGGAGAAATTTACGTTCTGCCCGCAGTTGGAACGGCTGCACAAAATGATGTGGAAGCTTACCGAAAAAATTTGATGCGGTTTGACATGGACGTGCCTGCCTATGAAGAAGAAAAGACACCGATTGATCTGTTGCTGTCCAAAATTGATTCATTCTTGAAGCCGGACTATATTTTTATTGACACTCGTTCCGGAATTCATCAGATCGGCGGCATTACCCTGACCAGATATTCGGATCTGGCCTTGCTGTTTTTTTATGGCAACAGGCAGAATATAGAAGGGATGCGGATGACGATCCCCGTTTTAAAAAACAGTGAGACTGCTTTTTTGTTGATCAACAGCAAGGTTCCTGTCAATGAGTCGCTGGCTCAGGTAGAAAAGAAGCTATATATCGAAGGCGCTTATCATGCCTTAAGTGTTTGTGATGTAAAATATCAGAATAACGAGATTCTTCCAGATGATGAAACGGCGGAGCATTATCCAATCCATATTACCTATAACGCCGGACTGGAAGTGATCTCATCTACAGATCAATTGTTGAAGGGATACGAAGATCAGGAAGCAGAATATGGAAGAATCCTCAATGTGATCGAGGACACTCTGCAGAGCGATTCCGATGCTTTTGCAGTGATTGACGATGCCGCCCAGTCCAAAGAGATTGTTAAAGCTTTTGCCAATATCATGGGAGGGTTGGAAACGGCCGCCGCTGAGGATGAATTTGCCACGGGAAAGGATCTGCAAAATCATTTTTATCCCTTAAAAGGCTACACGTTCATTTTTGATCAGAGAAAGTTTTTGATCCTTGGACAAAAGGGCGTGGGAAAAACAGCGCTTTTCAGTGCGTTGAAACACAATGAATATGCAAGGGCGTTGGCAAAATATTTGAACGTGGATATGGAGCAGTATGAGCATACAGAGTGGATCGTGGGAACCTCCCAGGCGACCAATTATATTGATATTTTCGGATGTTTGAGCAGTGAAGAACAGATTCGGGGATTTTTGTATTATGAGACCTTAAGAATTCTGCTGGAGCATGACCATCGCTTGGAAGCATTGCTCCCGGACAGTCCTCTTAAGGAGATATTTGGCAGGCCGTTTGCGGCAGAACAGTGCGGGTTTTTGAACGGGGAGACTGCATATCAGCTCAAAAGCATATTAGAAAAAGTCAATCAATATTACAGGAAAGAAAATACGGTGGTTACGATCATCTATGATGCGCTGGATCGGATTGTTGCGCCGAAAGACCGCACAGCCTTTGTCAGCGCTTTGATCAACATGTGGTATATGAATGAAACGATCATGCAGAACATTCGGAGCAAAATATTCCTGCGGAAAGACATTTATGACCGGGAAGTACATGTTCCTGACAAGGTAAAGCTGAAAAATTATTCCGTTACTATTGCATGGGAATATGATCAGCTATTTGGAATGGTTTGGAAACGGGCTGCCAGCGCCTCAGAATCGGCAAAAAAACTATATGAAAATATAACCAAAAAACAAATGCAGAAAATTTCCGGGCTGGGATATATTCCAATTACGAATGAAGAAGAAAACAGGGATATGTTGTCTGTACTTGTTGGTGTAAAAATGGGCAGCGGCAACAAAGCTTCTACTTATAATTGGTTTAAAAACAGGCTGGCTGACACGCAGGGAACTATTGTGCCTAGAAGCATGATCGATATTTTTGCCAAAGCGTCTGATCAGGAGATCGAACTGCAAAGAGAAGGAAAACAGCCCGGCTCCAAAAGTATTATACGACCCAGATGCTTTGAAGATGTACTGCCGGAGGTGTCAGAGAAACGGGTGATTGATTTGAAAGAAGAATTTCAAGAATATGCTCTGTTTTTTGAGAGCCTCAAAGATACCATACAACGGTCGCCGGTAGACGAATCGGTTCTTAGCAGCGCATTGGAGCACAGTGGATTTTCGAATCCAAGGGAAGAAATTCTGAATTTGATCAATATCGGGGTCTTAAAGCAATATCAGCGCCGTCTTTCTGACCCGATTCGTTATCATTTTCCCGATATTTATCTGCGGGGATTGGGACTGCAACGATCCGGTATGAAATAACCTTTTATAAAAAGAAACGGGCTGTGGGGAGACTGCTTATGAGAACAGGCGCACTGATCCTGGCTTCTTTCAACTATGAAACCATACTTCGGGACAGGGGGGAGACTCCGGTCTTTCTTCCCATGCAGGTTTTGGACGGTATCACGGTCATCAAGAGGGAGGTTGCCGCCCTCAGGAGGGCGGCGGTCTCCCCCATCCTGGTGCTCACGGGACATGGGGCGGAGACTCTCAGGAGCCACCTGGTCCACAACCAGGTGATCTGTATTGAGGATGGGGGCTGGCGGGAGCATGACCGGGAAGGGTCCCTCCGGGCCGGCCTCCTGGAGGCGGAAAGGTACATGGACCGGGTTCTGGTGATTCCGGCAGAGTATCCCGTTTTCTCTCAGGAGCTCCTTGAAACGCTTGTGGCCTGCCAGGAGCCGTCCATGCCCGTGCACGAGGGGAAGGAGGGCTGGCCTAGACTCTACGTGCCGGGACAAAAAATCGAAGAAGCGGAGAGAATTCCCACGGAGGATGCGGGCTGCGTCCTTTCTCTATTGGAAGAAAACGGCCTGAGACGGGCGGAGGAATACATAAGGGGGCAGAGGGATTTGAGAAAGCTCCGGTTCCGCTTCCGGCTGGTCCTTGAGAAAGAAAACGAGTTCTTCGGGCCGGGAGTCTATGAGTTTCTGAGACGGGTGGACGAGACCGGTTCCATTCAAGCGGCCGCCGCCCAGATGAACATGTCCTATTCCAAGGGCTGGAAAATGGTGAATCAGGCGGAAAAGGAGATGGGTTTTCTGTTCTTGGAGCGGAGCAAGGGGGGGAAAAACGGGGGGAGTTCCCTGATCACGGAGGAGGGGCGGCTTTTTCTGGAGCGGTATCACGAGATGGTGGAAGAGTTAAAAGCCGCCGGGAGGGAGCTCTTTGAGCGGTATTTCCGGGAGTATCTGTGATTTCAAAAGAACGGCCTTTCTGCTCCGTGTGCATTTGTACAAAAGCAAGGTTAGGGATTGACTTTGACATCCTGCCAGTTTTCGTTGGACAGGATCTCGGCATGGCTTCCGAAGAATGCTTCCCCTGCCTGGGTGTCCCCTTGCAGATAATACAGAAACCAGGCGGTCATGTATCCGTCGGCATAGCGGAGCATGTCGCCGTGGTCTTTTCCAACTCTTCTCGCCATAACCTTATCTGCCGTATCTGGGATTGCATTGTAATTTTCGGTCATGGACCAGAGCGGACAGATGCCCTGTCCCTCTGTGGCTGTTTTGTCCGTGGCGGTGCCTGCGTCGCCTTTTCCCGTCCCGGCGACCATGAAGCAGGGGATCGTTATCTTTGACATGTCATAACGCCATTCAGCTCCCAAAACATGGTCATCTGCAAAGAGAAGAGAGGTTGTGCTGGCGGCAAAAACGGCCTGGTACAGCTTCCCGTTTTCCTGAGCGGTGACTGCGTTGACCGCTCCCACGCCGCCCTGGGAGTGTCCTGCGATCCCGATATGACTGACATCGATTTTGTCGCAAAAATCACTGACCTCATCTTGATTCAGGCCAAGCACAAAGTCAAGGGCTGCCGCAGATGAGGCGCCGGTACGGCAGTTTTTATCCTCATTTCCGACAACGACGAAGCCCCAGGAGGCCAGGTGGCGAAACACTTCTTTGTACTGGGAGGCGGGCACGCCCGTGCCGTTGGCCATCACCACCAGCGGCCAGGTGTGGTCGCTTTCCGCCAGGTCGGAGGGGTACCAGATCTCGTATTTCTCGTAGTCGGCATTCTCTGCTTCAAACTCGGTGTAGGAAACGTCGTGGTCCCCAAAGGCCGTGTATTTCTTTTCGATTTCACCGGCAGGCTCGGCATAATTCCAGTAATGCTCATTCCGGTATTTAAAATAGAAGAGAAGGGCGGCCAGGGCTGCAACAATGAGAATGATGACGATCAATATTGCCAACAAAATTTTTCCAAGGATTTTTAGCATATCGGACTCCCTCTTGTTGTGGATTCAATGGAAGCGCCCTCTTGACAGGTTCGTCTCCGGGGATTACAATGTTGATGATATAAGTGTATCAGCGGTGGCATTTGCTGTCAATGGAAGGGATGAAAATGAGACAAACGGGGCGAAATGTATCACCGATGAGCAATGAGGGACGGAACTCCTATGTGGTCAGGCAGCTTACATCTTCCCTGCTTTCCCTTCTGTCCGAGAAAGCGATCGTGGATATCTCCGTCAGCGAACTGATCGAGAAGGCAGGCGTGGGGAGGGCTTCGTTCTACCGAAATTTTGAGAGTAAGGAAGATATCCTGAGGAAATATACGGATAAGATCACTATGGAGTTTGTCAAAACCCAAAGGCTCAGATATGACACAAAAAATTTTCGGGAATATACCGTCATGCTGTTTGAGCATTTGGAGCGGAACAAGGAGTTTTGCCTTACCCTGCTGAACAATCATTTGCTGCATATCATCGGGGATATTTTTGACAAGTACTTTCTGAAAAACGCCGGGACCCGCAAGGAGCAATATCGGCAGATGTTCACCTCCGGCGGCTTTTTCAATATTTTTAAATTTTGGCTGATGGGCGGGTGCAAGGAGTCCCCCAAAGAGCTGGCTGATATGTTCTTAAATTTCATGTGAGCATACGCCGGATTTTTCTGTGCAAAAAAACAAAGCCTGGAGAGTGAAGATGCAGATCAGAACCTACCGGCCGTCGGACTGTGAGGATACGGCAGAACTTTTTTATGACACGGTCCACACGGTCAATGCGAAGGATTATTCGAAAGAACAGTTGGACGCATGGGCGGCGGGGAACATGGATTTGGAGCAATGGGACCGGTCCTTTCGGGAGCATGAGAGTGTGGTTGCCCTCGACGGCGGGAGGATCGTGGGATTTGGGGATATAGACGCTGCCGGTTATCTTGACCGATTGTACGTCCATAGGAACCATCAGGGAAAGGGGATCGCCACTGCGATCTGCAATGAACTGGAGCGGGCCGTGGGTGTGGATGAGATCGTTACGCACGCTTCGATCACGGCAAGGGGCTTTTTTGAGAAGAGAGGTTATAAGCTTGTAAAGGAACAGCAGGTAGAGCGTCGGGGAATCTTCCTTACAAATTTTGTCATGACAAAGGAAGTTTGACTTGAATTCTTGATCGGAACTCTTAACCGGAATTTTTAATCTGAATTTTGGGAGGCGATGGGGGATGTGGTTTGTGTTTGCGCTCTTGTCGGCGGTATTTGCGGCGCTCACTTCGATACTGGCAAAAGCCGGCATTGAGGGAGTGGACTCAAATCTTGCGACGGCGGTCAGGACCGTGGTCGTGGTGTTCCTGGCGTGGGGAATGGTTTTCCTGACTCATAAGCAGGGTGGGATCGCCGACATCAGTAAGAAGAGCTGGATCTTTTTGATTCTGTCAGGTCTGGCGACGGGCGCTTCCTGGCTCTGTTATTACAGGGCCCTGCAGCTGGGGGAGGTATCGAAGGTCGTCCCGGTTGATAAATTGAGTGTTGTGATTACCTTGATCCTGGCGTTTGTATTTCTGCATGAGGCGTTTACATTAAAATCTTTGATCGGATGTCTTCTGATCGGCATCGGAACGCTGGTCATGGTCCTGTAAAGCCCGGTTTACCGGAGAATTGGAAAACTTACATTCGGAGGAATCTATTAGTATGATCGATCTGCAGGATAAGAATTATGGTCCCGCCATGGAGGAACTGGAGGAATATGTCGGCAATCCGGTTTTCCTGCAATTTTGTTCGGAAATCAAGGCCGCATATCAGTGTAAGGAAAAAATAGAGTACAGTTCATGCAGTTGGGAAAAGGGCTGGAACGTCAAATTCAAAAAGGCCGGGAAATCCTTGTGCACCATATATCCAAGGGAAGGCTATTTTACGGTCCTGGTCGTCGTCGGCACAAAGGAGAAACCGTTTGTCGAGGAGTTGCTTCCCGACTGCGCGGCTGAATTGCGAAGTATCTATCGTGAGACCCGGGAAGGGAATGGGCAGAGGTGGCTGATGGTCGACCTGGAGGAGAGGGGACGGCTGTATGACGACGTCCTGCGTTTCATTCGAATCCGCAGAAACAGTTAAAGATCCAACAGGAGGGCTTTGGTGAGAGACAGATGCAGTGAGGGATTCGATTATCTAAAAAAGTATCCGAAACTGAAAAAGTGGATGAATACATGCGTCTGCTGCGGCAGCACAGGTTATGACCCGGACATGCCGGAGGATTTGACAAGAAACTGCGGGCAGGGTGAATTCATTACCATGGCTGCGCAAAATATAAGGAAATCCTGTGAAAAATTGTTTGGAAACGGTGAAACGATAATACGCCATTTGTGAGGTTGAATTATGATCGAGAAGGATAAAATCATATTTCAGGAAAGTATTTCTGTAAAGAAATTTTGTGAATTGAGAGAACGGGTAGGGTTTCAGGCGCTCACACAGCAACAGGCTCAAAGGGTGTTGGAGAACACCTCTTTTTTGCTGAATGCGGTTTATAACGGGGATACGGTGGGCTTGCTGCGTATACTGACCGACATGGGGACGGATGCCTATATAACGGATGTCATTGTCCATCAGGATTATCAGGGGAATGGAATAGGGGGATTGCTGATTCAAAAAGCGCTTTCTTATCTGAAAGAGCATTCGTTTGGCGGTGTGAAAATCGCCTGTAGTTTGTATGCGAATCCGGGGAAAGAGAGATTTTATGAGAAGTACGGATTTCAGAAGCTGCCCAATGACAAGTATGGATATGGCATGCTCATTGAACTGTAGGTCAAATGGAAGACATTTGGGGCTTTAAAGGATAACCCGGAGTTGTTTATTCAGTATGGAGGTTGATACAGGCGGCCATGGAATTATCTGGAATGATGATCTCGATTTATCCTGTGAAGAGCTGTTTGAAAACGGTGAAACGATAAAAACGCCGTTTGATGGGGTGATGGCTCCAAATAACTGAAATGTCTGCCTGGTCCGGGGGCTCCCGGTCCTGGGCAGACATTTTTATCGTTCAGTTTCCCTGCCCGATGGTTCCGTCATAGAGGGCCGCAAGCTGTTCCTCGGTCAGCTCCACGTGGTAGAACAGGCGGAAAAATTCGCAGACCTCATCGTCCACGTCAAAATCCAGGGCGTCCGGATAGATCAGGCCGGAGAGCCAGCGGATGCCGATCAGGCGGTTGGGTCCCGGCGGACGGTCCACCCAGCTAAATGGCGCATTGGGCGTTCCGTATACCTGCCCGCGCTGTACTGCTTTCAGGGAAGCGAGATTCGGGTCGTTCAGAATCTTGTCCGCCGTCTGCCTGCCGCTGATACTGGACTTCGGTTCTCCGTTGACGACGATTACATCCGGGTCCCAGGCCAAAAGCTGTTCCAGGGAAATCTGGGCCATGGCCCCGTCGCCAAGCTCCAGTTCTGCCACATTTATGGCGCCTGCCCGGTCAATGAACTGAGCACGGGTGGAACCGGCCGGCGGCGTCTCCAGGGCATACTCTCCGTTGCCGTAATACATGCGGACCTGCTGTTCTTTCGGAATATCCAGGGCGTCCACCTCGGAGAAGGTGCGTTCTGCATAGGCTGCCAGTTGTTCCGCTTCTTCCGGTGCGCCGAACCATTCGCCCATGAGCCGATAAGCTTCCGGCGTCGCTTCCAGGCTGTTATCCACCACAACCACCGGTATGCCGAGGCTTTCGTTCAGCTTGTCTGCCGCATCTATGGTTCCATCGTGGATGGCATCCACCACCAGGACCACGGAAGGACCGGCATCGACCACGGCCTCATAATTGATGGCGTCCCCCATTCCAAAATTGGGAAGGTTATGATAGGTTTCCGGAATGATGCTTTTTTCAATGTCGTTGAGGGCGTAATTCCAGCCCAGCAGTTTGTCGGGAACCAGTGTGTACAGATAGATTCCTGCAGTGGGATCCGTGGGAAAAATCGTCTCGACAGAATCCGGAAGGGTTACCGTCCGTCCGGCCATGTCGGTGATTTCACGCCCGCCCGCCGGCTCGTCCCCGGCCTTTTTGCAGCCAAAGACGCCTGTCAAGGCGATCAGCACTGCCAGAAGGAAGGTAAGATGGAATGGTTTCTGTTTTCTGTCCTTCATAAGACACCTCCTGTAAAATAAGAACTTCCGGTCAAGTTGACACAATATGAGAAATATGATAAATTAAAAATATATAGTTGCCAGCGATTGTTTTTTGAAAATATATCGAATCTTTAGAAAAAGATACCATGTTTTTCGGAAACGGTCAAGTAAAAAACAGATAAAAAGTCCTTTTCATACAATAAATGCATAAAAATAGATGCAAAGAGGGTACAGAAGATGAAAAAGATGGTTTTGTCCATTCTATTGATCCTACTGATTGGTTCCATTCTGGTCTCATTCTGGATCGGCTATTATCCACTTGGACCAAGTGAGGTGGCGAAAGCCTTTTTGTCCCGTTTTGGCTACCAAGGGAACGTTTCCCCCCAGGCAGTCACGATCTTTTGGAATATTCGGCTTCCACGAATTCTTTCTGCCGTGCTAATTGGCGCATCCTTGTCTGTCGCAGGCTCTGTTTATCAGGGAATGTTTCGGAATCCGTTGGTGTCCCCAGATATTCTCGGAGTCTCCTCCGGCGCCAGCCTTGGGGCAGCTTTTGCCATTCTAAACGGCGCTTCCGGATGGTTGATTCAGCTCTCGGCATTTATCGGAGGGATTCTGGCAGTGACCGGTTCTTATCTGATTAGCCGGAAGTCGGCCCATTCTCAAACCTTGAGTTTGGTGCTCACCGGTTCTATGATCATGGCCCTCTGCAATTCCGGTGTCACTCTGATCAAATATATTTCCGACCCCAATGACGTTCTCCAGCAAATCACGTTTTGGCTTATGGGAAGCTTGACCAAAACGAATATGGAATCTGTGCTCTTTGCCGTGGTGCCGATCACCCTCGGTCTGGCGGCAATTTTGGCTTTTCGATGGAGATTGAATCTTTTAACTTTGGAGGATGAGGAGGCCCAGAGCCTCGGAATCCATGTACAGCGCTACCGCCTGCTTTATATCGTTGCCTCAACTCTGCTCAGTGCCGCCGCCGTATGTCTCGGCGGCTTGATCGGCTGGGTGGGTCTGATGATCCCTCATATGGCTAGAGCTCTTGTCGGTGCGGACTATGGGAGGCTGATCCCGGCCTGCGGAATGCTGGGGGCTGCCTACCTTTTGCTGATGGATGATTTGGCTCGTGGCATTCTGTCCATGGAAATCCCAATCGGTGTGGTGACCAGCATCCTGGGAGCGCCTTTTTTCGTGTATTTGATCATCAAGAGAAAGGAGCAGTAACCATGCTTCTGGAAATTAAGAATCTGTGCGGCGGATATGGCCGCGGCGACGTCGTGAAAGGAATCTCCTGCCATGCAGATGCAGGGGAAGTTTTATGTGTTCTGGGTCCCAACGGCTGCGGTAAGACGACGCTGTTCCGCCTGCTGCTTGGCATGCTTCCACAGACGGGTGGGGAGGTATATCTTGACGGAAAGGCGTCCCGGGGACTTTCCCCAAAAAAGCGGGCCAAATTAACGGCCTATATTCCCCAGAATCACATTCCTGTTTTTTCTTATACGGTTCTGGAAGTGGTAATCATGGGACGGGCTTCCCATTTTTCTGCCATGGGAGCACCTGGCAGGAAGGAGAGGGAGCTTGCTTTTTCGGCCCTGGAAAAGCTGGGGGCAGCTCATCTGGCCGAGAAACCCTATTCTTCTTTGAGCGGCGGACAGAGACAGCTTGCCCTGATTGCAAGAGCCATCTGTCAGTCGGCCAAAATTTTGATCATGGATGAACCTGCCGCCAACTTAGATTATGCCAATCGTCAGCTTCTGATGGATGTGGCGTCAGAGCTTGCCGGAAATGGCTACTGTATTGTGATGTCCACCCATAGCCCGGAAAATCCATTCTCTGTCGGTCATAAGGTGCTCATGATGAAGGAGGGATGTGTAGCGGCTTTCGGCGTGCCGGAGGAGGTGATCACAACAGAGTCGCTGGAGGCGGTTTATGGAATTCCCATGGATGTGGTCTCTGTAAACGATCGTTATGGTATGAGGCGAACCATCTGCCTTCCTGTAAAGAAAATGGAGGCGTACCATGGTTGAGACTGGAAGACATTTGTTCCTCACGGGAGAAAAGGGAGTGGGGAAATCCACGCTTATAAGAAAATGGACGGCGAGGACGGAAGGTCCCTTGGGAGGATTTTTCACGGTCAAATCGGAGACCGTGTTTCCGGGGAAGTCTTCCCTTCATCTGCTTTCCCTGGCCGAGCCCCTTGTCCCCTCCGCAAAAAATTTTCTGGCCTTTTGCGGGGAGAGGGACAACGAAACGGCCGGTCGCTTTGACCGGCTTGGGCCTGAGGCCCTTTCTGCTGTCGGACATCCTGCCCTCCTGGTAATGGATGAGCTTGGGCCCCATGAATCAGAAGCGCTTCTCTTTTGGGAGTCCATATTTTGCGCCCTTGACGGACCGGTCCCGATCCTCGGTGTCCTGCAAAAGGCAGATTCTGTTTTTCTCGAAAAAGTTCGCTTCCATCCGAGGGTAAGGGTTCTGGAAGTTACGGAGAAAAACAGGAATCGTTTGCGAAAAAGTCTTGCTGAACTACCGAATCATATGATATGATAAGTACTCAAAGCCGGCTGTGAGGGCGGGCCAAGAATGGTTGAGGAAGTTGGAGATGTGTTGTGAAGAAACGGATCATAGTGATCGGCGGCGGAGCCGCCGGGATGATGGCGGCTATTCAGGCGGCGATGCCGGGCAATCAAGTGCTTCTTTTGGAGAAAAATGAAAAACTTGGGAAAAAGCTTTTTATCACGGGAAAAGGACGCTGCAATGTGACAAACGACTGTGATGTGGAAACTCTTCTTGCCCATGTGGTGACCAACCGAAAATTCCTCTACAGTGCTTTTTATGGTTTTTCCAGCCAAGATATGAAGCAGTTTCTCACAGACCGGGGACTAAGCTTAAAAACGGAGCGGGGAAACCGGGTATTTCCCATGAGCGATCATTCTTCGGACGTGATCGCCTGCCTGACAAAAGAGCTTTCCAGGTGTGGGGTCGAGGTTCGTCTGCGGGAGACGGTGAAAGAACTGGTTTTGGAACAGAACTCGCCGCACATTGCAGGAGTGCGCATGGCAAGCGGCGCAGTTTATGGAGCGGAGGCGGTCATTGTCGCCACCGGAGGGCTTTCCTATCCCTCCACAGGTTCCTGTGGGGACGGCTGCCGGTTTGCAGAAGAGACGGGGCATCAGGTGACGGAGTGTTCTCCGGCTTTAGTACCCTTTGAATCGCCGAGATCGGAAGAGCACACGTCTGAACTCCAGT
>CAJUOF010000298.1 GCA_910587905.1 uncultured Lachnospiraceae bacterium | reverse complement strand
CGTGTGCTCTTCCGATCTCAAAGGAGATCCAACCGGTGGCGCCCATGCAAAGGCGGGATGAGCTTGTGGAAGCGGAGGGACCCGTTCTTTTCATTTCCAGCTCGGGCATGCTTTCCGGAGGTCCCAGCGCTCAATATGCAAAGGCTCTGGCGCCCCTGGAGAATGCCTGTATCATCCTCACCGGATATCAGGACGAGGAATCGCCGGGGCGGCAGCTTCTGGCGCTTTTGGACGACTCCGAGGAGAAGAATCTTACCGTCAATGGAGCGACCGTTCCCGTAAACTGCCAAATTGAACAGGTGGGGCTTTCGGCCCACGGAGACAAGTCGGAGATCGCAGGACTTCTTGCCCGCATGTCCGCCAGACGGATTTTTTTGGTCCACGGAAACCGGGATGCCATGGAGGAACTGGGGAGCGAGCTGGCGGCGGAGGATTATCGGAGACAGGTCTATCTGCCGGAATGTGGACAGGGATATGAGATTCTGCTCCGCAGCAAACGGAAGCAATGGTCTGTTCCACTCTCCGACACGATGCAGATGAAGCGCCCTTTTGGGCAGGAGGATGGAAAACTTCTTTGGGATTACTGGAGGGCGCATTATCCCGGGAAGGCCTGTTCTCTGTCCCAGATCGCCGAAATCTGGTACGGAAGAAAGACAGACTATGAAGCAGGGCTTTCTGACGAGGAAGTCCTTGCGCGTATACAGGAGAAGCTCCTTGGCAGTGTATATTTCACGCCCAATGCGAGAAGACTCTTTCTGTTTGAGGCCAGTGAGCCGGATGAGATCGAAAAAGCGTCAAGGCCGAAGGAGCTTACGATGCAGGAGTTGGAGCCCCAGATTCGGCGCCTGTTTTCTGCGTTCTCCTACCGAAAGATCAGCTATCACTATGGACAAAAGGAGATCCTTCTGCAATTTGATTACCCGGACGCCCAGGACCAGAACGCTTTCGGGGAGGCGGCGAAGGAGTTTACGCTGGCTACCGGATGGAGCGTGGAGCTTGCTCCCTCCATGAATCACAGTGCGGCCTCTTTTCTGCTCACTTCGCTTTTGGGAGAACGGATCTTAAAAATTTCCTATTATCAGGAGAGACGGTGCTATCAGGTGAGCCTTTCCGGAAAGCCGGATCCGGTGCAGGAAAAGGCGGCGGCGGAACAATTTCGGGCGGCGACCGGGTGGACGTTACTTTTAAGCGGGACGGCGGCCGAAGGTCTCGGTTCGCAGAAATTTGAAAGCTCCGACTTTTTCTCTCCCTCGGATCCCTCCATGGAGGCGCTTGAGCAGAACATGGCCCTTTTCTGTGTGGACCAAAGTTTTGAGGAATGCCCGCACCGGCCCGGAAAGAAAAGTTTAAAACAGGATGGGGAGGGGAGCTATTTGGAACTCTCCTTCGTGTCTCCGGAGCTCGGGCGAACCTATGGAGAGACTTTGCAGGCATTGGCAGATCAGACCGGCTGGCGGATCCGCATTTCCGACAAGGTAAATCAAAATGAATTGTTTCGTATCGCACAGCTTCTTTGTATGAAAGAAGAGATCGTTCTTCTGAAACATCCCTCCTATCTTCCGGATCAGCGCAAGCTCCAGATGAAGGTTTCTGACGGGGAGACATCGGAGAAGTTAGAGAGAATCAAGGAGGAACTGCAAAGGCTGACGGGGCTGACCTGCGTATTGATACGGAGCGCCAGATAAATCGGCCATGCGAATGACCGAAACATCGAGAAGGAGAAAGAACGGACAATGGACAAAGAGACAGCGATGTATGTGGGATTTTTCCTGGTGGTGTGTATGTTTCTTTTCATTCAGTCGGTGATCGCGGGCAGGAGGCAGAGACAGCGGCTGAAGGTGCAGATTCGGGAGCAGTGGGGGAAGCTCCCCCGGCGGGAATATACGCTGGAGGAATTTGAGAAGATCTCCCATTATTTTGAGCGGAGAAAAGGCGGCCGAAGTTTCATCGACGATATCACCTGGAATGACTTGGGAATGGACGACGTGTTTCTGCTCCTCAACACGGCCGATTCCGCCGTTGGGGAAGAATATCTGTACTGGGTGCTGCGGACACCGGAGTTTGACAAAACGGTTCTTGAAGAGCGTTCCGCGCTTGCGGATTTTTTCAGAGAGCACCGGGAGTTCCGGGAGGAGTTCAAGGTCTGCTTTGGAAAGATGGGACGCAGGCGCCGGGTAGCTCTCTCCGATTACATCGGCAAACTCTCGTTTATCCCCTCCTTTCCCAAATGGCCCCATGTGGCGGCTCTCGGGCTTCTCGCTGCGGCCGTCGGAATCTTTTTCATCAAGCCCGTCTATGGAGTGGCGGCCCTGATCGGAGTGATTGTTCTCAATCTGATCACCTATTACAAATATAAAGGGGATATGGCTGTGTACTTTGCCTGCATGTCCCAGGTGGCCGACCTGGTGGAATACGGAGGAAGGCTTGCGGACCTTTCTGCGGGAGAATCCATTCTTGCCCCCTACAGAGAGCTGCTGAAAGAGGACTGCAAATGTTTTCGGGAGATCCGCAGACACGCCTGGATTCTGGTGGACAAAAGCGACGTGGGCGGAAACCTGGTCAAGGTGGTTATGGATTACCTGTGCATGATGACCCACTTGGATCTGCTCCTGTTCCGAAACATGGCGGAGACCATCCGGCATAAGGGCCAAATCCTGGAACGGCTCATGGAGACCATGGGACGGCTGGAACTTGCCCTCTGTATTGGTTCCTTCCGGGATCTGGTGGAGGAATACTGTCTGCCGGTGTTTCATGAAACACCGGAAAAATCCCTGTCCTGCGAGGCCATCTACCACCCTCTGGTGGAACATGCCGTGGCCAATTCCATGAGGACGGAGAAGCCTGTGCTGATCACCGGCTCCAATGCGTCTGGCAAATCCACCTTCTTAAAGACCATCGGCATCGGCTCCATCCTGGCCCAGACCATCTATACAGTGACGGCAGCCTCCTATGAGGCGGATTTTTTCCGAATCTATTCCTCCATGGCCCTCAGTGACAGTCTGGAGACGAAGGAGAGTTATTACATGGTAGAGATCAAATCCCTAAAGCGGATCCTCGACGCCATCTCCGGGGAGACGCCGGTGCTCTGCTTTGTGGACGAGGTACTCCGGGGAACCAACACCGTGGAGCGCATCTCGGCCTCCTCCAAGATTTTGGAGAGCATGGCGGGAAAAAATGTGCTCTGCTTCGCCGCCACCCACGACATCGAATTGACGGCCCTCCTGGATGGCCCCTACGAGAATTATCATTTCGAGGAGCAGGTGGAGGATGGGGACGTGTCCTTCTCCTACCGGCTGGAGGCGGGCCGGGCGAAAAGTCAGAACGCTATCCGGCTTCTGGGCATCATGGGTTATGACGAAAAGATTATCTCCGCCGCAGAGGAGATGGCGGAGCGGTTTGTGGAGACAGGAGAGTGGAGGCTTTGAAGGAAAGGAAGGGTGTTTGATATGATGAAAGTAACCTTATATACGGACGGCTCGGCCAGAGGGAATCCCGACGGGCCAGGCGGCTACGGGGCAGTGCTTCAATACGTGGACGGAAAGGGTGTGCTCCACGAAAAGGAATTGTCCGGGGGATACAAAAAGACCACCAACAACCGCATGGAACTGATGGCGGTCATTGCGGGCCTGGAGGCGTTAAACCGGCCCTGCCTAGTGGAGGTGGTCTCCGACTCTTCCTACGTGGTGAAAGCCTTCACGGAACACTGGATCGACGGCTGGATCAAAAAGGGCTGGATGCGGGGAAAGAACGAGCCGGTAAAAAACGTGGACCTTTGGAAACGGCTCCTCAGCGCAAAGGAGCCCCATGAGGTATCCTTCCGCTGGGTCAGGGGCCATGCCGGACACCCGGAAAATGAGCGGTGCGATCACTTGGCCACATCCGCCGCCGACGGACACCCGGACACCCTCCTGACAGATTCGGGGATACAATTTTAATCTTTTTGAATTTTTCCGGAAAGTTTACAACTTGTATACATCTCTGTGTTACAATGATCTGGACGGAAGGGGATGACACAGGATGAAAAAGATTTTGATTGTGGAGGATGAAGAGGCCATCGGGATCCTGATGTGCCGCACGCTCTTGTCCGAAGGTTACCAGTGCGACTGGGTGCGGACAGGGACGGAGGGTGCGAAACAGATCGAGAGGGCCTCTTATTCTTTGGTTTTATTGGACATTATGCTGCCGGGACTCAATGGTTACGAGCTTTTGGAGTACATCAGGCCCTTTGGGATCCCGGTCATTTTCGTGACGGCCAAGGGGCAGGTTTCGGAGCGGGTCCATGGACTCAAGCTTGGGGCCGACGACTATATTGCCAAGCCCTTTCAGGTGAGCGAGCTTTCCGCCAGGGTGGAGGCGGTCTTGAGGAGGAGCTGGAGCCACAGGCGGGCCGTGACCATTGACGACGTCACGGTGGATTTTGACGGGCGGTCCGTGACGAAGGGAAAGACGCCGGTGACGCTTACGGCCAAGGAGTACGGTCTTCTGGAGGAACTGGTCCTGCATAGAAACGTGGCCCTTTCCAGAGAACAGCTTTATGAGAAAGTCTGGAATGAGCTCTACACGGGGGAGACCAGGACTCTGGACTGCCATATCCAGAGACTTCGGAAAAAGCTTCACTGGGAGGACAAGATCCGGACGGTGTTCCGGGTGGGTTATCGGTTGGAGGTCTGACCTCATGCGTCTGTTTGTGAAAATTTTCCTCTCCTTCATGGCGGTGCTGATTCTGGCCCTTTGCAGTGTGGAATACTGCATGGTCTCAAGGAGCTTTGAGCAGGCCCTGGAGCAGGAGGTGAACCATGAGCTGGAGCAGTTCCGGTTCCTCCGCATGGTGACCTATATGGGCGGCACCAGGACGGGGGAGCAGCAGCTCGGGGAGCGGAGCATGCTCCTCCTGGGCCCGGACGGGGAAGTCCTGTATCCCGGCTTTTCGGAAGCGCTTCTGGAAGCTTCCGACGGAATGGAGCAGTCCGGGAGGATCACCTATATGGTTCGGGAGACGGAGGGCCGGCATGCGCTTTTCGTGGCGGGGGAGCTTCCCTCGGAGGACGTTATGCAGGTCTTAAAAACGGCATCTGACATTTCCCGCATTTATGAGGAACGGGCTCTTCTGGAACAGCAGTACGGCTATTACATCTATGTGGCGTTATTGGTCTGCGGCCTTTTGGCGGCAGTGATTTCCTATGTGCTGGTGAAGCCTTTGAAAAGACTCCAGCGCTCGGCGGATAAAATCGCCATGGGAGAATATTCCGGGCGGGTGAAGGAAGCAGGGCGGGACGAGATCGGAGAGTTGGCCCGGTCCTTCAACCAGATGGCAGAGGCCGTGGAGCAGAAGGTGGAGGAGCTTCGGCTGGAGGCCGTGAGGAAGGAACAGTTCATGGGGGATTTTTCCCACGAGATCAAAACTCCCATGACGGCCATCATCGGCTATGCGGACACGCTGTACCAGAAGGAGCTTTCCAGGGAGGAGACAAAGGAGGCCGCCGGCTATATTTTAAATGAAGGAATGCGGTTAGAATCCCTGGCAAAAAAGATGATGCGATTCATTGCATTAGATAATGAAGAGTTCTGTTTTGAGGAGATCCCGGCGGAAGAGTTTTTCCAGGACCTTTCACAGACCATGGAGCCTTTTTTCAAAGACGGGGAAAGAGTCCTTCGAATTTCCTGCGGGGAAGGCTGTCTCAACGCGGAATGGGATCTGATGAAAACTTTAGTGATCAATCTGATCGACAATGCGAAAAAAGCCGGGAGCCGTCGGATCTTCCTGCGGGGAGAACCGGAGGAAGGGGGCTACCGGATCACGGTCAGCGACGACGGGCGGGGAATACCGGCGGAAAGTCTTTCCCACGTCCAGGACGCCTTCTACATGGTGGACAAATCCCGAAGCCGGAAGCAGAACGGAGCCGGGCTGGGTCTGGCCCTCTGCAAGAAAATCGCCGCCCTCCACGGGACTTTTTTGAGCTTTTACAGCAGGGAGGGAAAAGGAACCACGGTCACTCTGTGGATCCCGGGAAGGAGGAAGTAAGCAGATGAAAGAAAGACGAAAGAAGCAGATCACCTATTTCCTGGCCGGACTCGGCCTGCTTGCGGCCCTCCTTCTGATCAGCAGCCTGGGCATGTGGATGGTACAGAAATTTCTGGACCATTTTGATGGGCGGAAATATGGGGAGGCCGTCGCCCTTGCGGACGAGGCCTGGACGAAAGCTTCAGAGCTTTCGGAGACGGAGTCCTCCGTTCCCACGGACGTTTCCGTCTCCGTGAAAACAGAGGGCTCCACAGGAGAAGAGGCGGAAGAGGAAATGCCGGATGCCGTTCTTCTGGATGGGAACCGGTTAAATGACATGGAGCGGCTCCAGGTCCTGGCGGAATTATCCTTAAAATATCACGGACGCGTCTATGACCAGTACCTGGAACGGGAGCCCATAGAAGAGATCGAGCTTTCGGAGCAGGAAGCCAGGGACCGGGCTCTTCTGTTTCTGGATTTCGTCAATGCTTCTCTCCCCTCCGGCTCTGCTCGGTATCAGATGGAAGAGGGCGTGAACATGAGTTTCCGGGCCGACAAGGAACATCCTTCGGCGGCCCTCTGGGTGGCAGATTTTACCACCTACGGCTGTATCGTGTTCCTATATATGGATGCCAGGACCGGGCTTCCCGTCCGGTTCCGGGCCACATACCGTTCTTACGTGGCCGGCGATCCCGGGGAGATCGTCTATGAAAACGGGATCGCCCTGGACACTCTGGCTTCCTCAAGGAACTGGCAGACGGGGAACCCAGTCTTTCTGGAACAGTTATTTTCATATTTGTCGGAACAACTGAAAGTCAATTTTTATACCAATCCGGTCACGGGAAATGCCTATCCGGAGGCCGACGAGAGAGGCTTCATCCGATACCTTCCGGTGTTCCAGTGGATGAGCGACGACTATCGATATGTGCTTACCTGGGCCAGGCGGAGCGAAGCAGACTACCAGGGAGACTATTCAGAGTTTGACCTGGTTCTCTCCCCCATGGAAGCCCAGGAGACGGTGCGGAACACCTTTTCCGACCGGTATGGGTACTGGATCGAGATCGGCTCGACCGACGGGTGACGAGTAGGCCGCCTGCGATATCCCCTGAATCTCGGCGCAGAACTTCAAAAATTGGAATTTACTTGCGAAAGCCTCTGCTTTGTGATAGGATAAAGAGATGGATTAAGAAAATGAGGAGGATATTCCATGGGAGCATTTTTTTCAGAGCTTTATCAGATGGCAGTGAAGTTTGTTTTTCTGGGCGCAGTGGCCTTCGGCGGCATTTTGTGCGGAATTAAACTGAGAAAACATAAGAATGCGAAGGAAGGGGAATGACTGTGACAGCGTATGGCGTAAATCAGTTAAGGCGGATGTTTCTGGAGTTTTTTGAGAGCAAGGGACACCTGGCGATGAAGAGTTTTTCCCTTGTGCCTCACAACGACAACAGCCTTTTGCTGATCAATTCCGGCATGGCGCCCTTGAAGCCTTATTTTACCGGGCAGGAGATTCCGCCGAGGAGACGGGTGACCACCTGTCAGAAGTGCATCCGCACCGGAGACATTGAGAACGTGGGAAAGACAGCCCGCCACGGTACGTTTTTCGAGATGCTGGGCAACTTTTCGTTCGGCGATTATTTTAAGAGGGAGGCCATCCACTGGTCCTGGGAGTTTCTGACCGAGGTGGTGGGCCTGTCTCCCGACCGGCTGTATCCGTCTGTCTATCTGGAGGACGACGAGGCCTTTGAGATCTGGAACAAGGAGATCGGCATCGCGGCCGAGCGGATTTTCAAGTTCGGCAAGGAGGACAATTTCTGGGAGCACGGGGCGGGGCCCTGCGGTCCCTGTTCGGAGATTTATTATGACCGGGGAGAAAAGTACGGTTGCGGGAAGCCCGGCTGCACGGTGGGCTGTGACTGCGACCGTTACATCGAGGTGTGGAACAACGTCTTTACCCAGTTCAACAATGACGGGAAGAACCATTACACGCCCCTGGAACAGAAGAACATCGACACGGGCATGGGGTTGGAACGTCTGGCCGTGGTGGTCCAGGACGTGGACTCTATTTTTGCGGTGGACACCATCAAAGCCCTTCTGGACGCAGTTGCCGGCCTGGCCGGCGTCTCTTATCTGGAGGACGAGGCGAAGGATGTTTCTCTGCGGCTGATCACGGATCATATCCGTTCCTGCACCTTCATGATCTCCGACGGCATCATGCCCTCCAACGAGGGGCGGGGCTACGTGCTTCGGCGGCTTCTAAGAAGGGCGGCCCGCCACGGCAGGATTCTCGGAATCGAGGGAAAGTTCCTGGCGAAGCTGTCCGAGACGGTGATCGCCCTGTCGAGGGACGGGTATCCGGAGCTGGACGAAAAGAAGGAGATGATCTTCCGGGTTCTCACGGAGGAAGAGGACAAGTTCAACAAGACCATCGACCAGGGGCTGGCCATTCTGGGCGACCTGGAAGAGAAGCTTTCCGGCGAGGGGAAGACGGAGCTTTCCGGCGAGGATGCGTTCCGGCTCTATGACACCTACGGCTTCCCGCTGGATTTGACCCGCGAGATTCTGGAAGAAAAGGGCTTCTCGGTGGATGAGGAAGGCTTTGCGAAGGCCATGGACGTGCAGAGGGAGACGGCCAGAAGCTCCAGGAAAAAGAGCAATTACATGGGCCGTGAGGATATCTATCAGAATTTAAGTGCGGATCTCACCACGGAATTCACGGGATATGAGACCTTGATCGATACGGGGCTTGTGACGGCGCTCACCACCGCAGAGGAAATCGTGGAGGCGCTGACGGACGGACAGAAGGGGACCATCATCACGGATCGGACGCCTTTTTACGCCACCATGGGCGGACAGAAGGCGGATTTCGGCGTGATCATCACGGAGGATGCGGAGTTTTCCGTGACGGACGTGGTAGGGCTCCAGGGCGGAAAGATCGGCCATGTCGGAACGGTGACGAAGGGGATGTTCCGGGTAGGTGACCGGGTGACCATGAAGGTGGATGCCGGAAACCGGACGGAGACCTGCAAGAACCACAGCGCCACCCACCTTCTTCAGAAGGCCCTCCGCATCGTGCTGGGAGGCCACGTGGAGCAGGCCGGCTCCTTTGTGGCGGCAGACAGGCTCCGCTTCGACTTTACACATTTTTCGGCCATGACAAAGGAAGAGCTCTCCCAGGTGGAAGAGCTGGTCTGTGAGGAGATTGCGAAGGCCGTCCCCGTGACCACCGAGGTTATGACGCTGGAGGAGGCCAGAAAAGCGGGCGCCATGGCGCTGTTCGGGGAGAAATACGGCGACACGGTCCGGGTGGTTTCCATGGGCGATTTTTCCAAGGAGCTCTGCGGCGGCACCCACGTGGCCAACACGGCTTCCATCGCCACCTTCAAGATCGTGTCGGAGGCCGGCATTGCGGCCGGCGTGCGCCGGATCGAAGCCCTGACCGGGAAGGGCGTGGCCCGCTATTATAAAGAGCTGGAGGACGAGCTTCACCTTGCGGCGAAGGCGGCCAAGACGGAGCCGGCCGGGTTGGTGAAGAAGATCGAGTCTCTCCAGGAGGAACTTAAGGCTCTTCACGGGGAGAACGAGAAACTTAAGAGCAAGCTTGCTGGGGATGCCCTGGGCGACGTCATGGATCAGGTGAAGAAGATCGGGGGTGTGAAGGCCCTGGCTGTCTCTGTGAAGGACGTGGATATGAACGGACTCAGAAACCTGGGCGACCAGTTGAAGGAAAAGCTGGGCGAGAGCGTCGTAGTCCTCGTCTCCGAGACGGGCGGAAAGGTGAATCTGATGGCCACAGCCACGGAGGGGGCCCAGAAGAAGGGCGCCCACGCAGGGAATCTCATCAAGGCGGTGGCGGCTTTGGTCGGCGGTGGCGGCGGCGGCCGTCCCGGCATGGCCCAGGCGGGGGGAAAGAACCCGGCGGGGATCCCCGATGCGCTGGAGAAGGCTCTGAAGGTGCTGGCAGAGCAGTTGAACTGACGATTACGTGCCGAGTTCGGATGGGCCGGCGAAAATAAAATCAAAATGGGTATTGACGAAATGGCAAATTGTGCTATACTTGATGTAGTGCGAAAAATATACCCAAACAGTTGTATTAGGCACAATACACAACTGGAGGGAGGTTAGGTGTGAGTCTATGTCAAACGTTATTGTGAAAGACAATGAGAGTTTAGATAGTGCCCTGCGCAGATTCAAGCGGAATTGCGCAAAGGCCGGCATTCAGCAGGAGATTCGTAAGAGAGAGCATTACGAAAAACCCAGCGTGAGACGCAAGAAGAAGTCTGAAGCCGCCAGAAAACGGAAATACAATTAATTGTGCGAAAAGAGAACTGTCCGAGGGGGCGGTTCTTTTTTTTGTCCTATTCTCATAGACTGAACTGTAAAGGGAGAGAGGTGGGTCCATGAGAAAAAGAGTTGACGCTCTGGTGGAGGCTCTGGAGCTTCCGAAGGATCTGTGTCTTGGCGCCGCTGTGATCACTGCTGTGGGATGCGTGGAACTGACTGTGGAAAACCATCGGGGGCTTCTGGAGTATTCTCCGGAATGCATCCGGATCCTGAGCGGTATGTGCCGGATCCATATTTCCGGAGAGGAGCTGGTCATCGCTTATTTTGGGAGAGATGCCATGAAGATCAGGGGGAGGATTCACGGGATCAGTTATGAGTAGAAGATCAGTTAAACGTAGAAGATCCGTTGAGAAACGACGGGACCGGTGGAGGGGAAGGCTGACGATCAGGGTGACGGGAGGAAGCCCTGAACGTTTTTTTAATTTGTGCAGTTTTCATGGGATTCTTTTGGAAGCCCTGGAACAGACGGAAAACGGTATTTCTTTTTTTATGGAAGCGGGAGAATTTTTTCGGGCCGGGCGGCTGGCAAAAAAAGCGGGAGTAAAGCTTCGGATCACCGAGAAGCGGGGCATCCCCTTCTGGCTGAGGCAGAGCCGAAAGCGCCTGGCCTTCTATGCCGGAATCCTTCTATGCCTGGGACTTCTGTACGCCTCTTCTCTGTTTATCTGGGATATACATATGGAGGGGAATCAGAAGTATACGGACGATACCCTGCTTCAATTTCTGGAGGAGGAGGGATATGTCCACGGCATGGCGAAATCCGGCATTTTTTGCGAGGACATTGAAAAGGCAATCCGAAATCGGTACAACGATATCACCTGGGTGTCGGCCGAAATCACGGGGAACCGGCTGATCATCCGCATCAAAGAGAACGAACTTGCTGAGCCGGAGGGAGTGACAGAATCCGGCACTGGGGATGTGACGGCCAAAAAAAACGGAACCGTAGTATCGGTCATCACCAGGACCGGGACGCCGAAGGTTCATGTGGGGGATTCGGTGGAGACGGGGCAGCTTCTGATTGCAGGCACGCTGGATATCTTGGACGAGGGCGGGAATCTTTTAAAGACGGAGGAGGTGCAGGCGGACGGGGATGTGATCGCCGCTACGATCTATCATTATGAGGAAGAAGTCCCTCTGGCTTCTCCGAAAAAGCATTACACCGGGGAGGAAAAAAATCGCCATTATCTGTGGCTGTTCGGAAAACGCCTCTTTTTGCCTGGAGGGAAAAATTCTTATGAATTGTCCGATGAGACGGATTCTTACGAAACCCTTCATCTGTGGGAAAATTTTTATCTGCCCTTGGGCTATGGCTCCGTGACCGCCAGGGAGTATGAGGAGGCTGTCCGGGTCCTTTCTCCAAAGGAAGCGGAGGCAGAGGCAGAAAAACGGTTTGAGGATTACTGTGAAGAGCTTACCGCCTCCGGTGTGACCATCAAAGAGGCATCCTGCAGGGTAGAGACGGATGCGGACTCCTGCACGGTCATCGGCACCGTTCATGGGGAGGAAGACATTGGGGAGTAGGGAGACAGGAGATATTTTTCATGGTGTACTGTTCCTGAGAAAAGGTCGTGAGGAGGAACGGAAGCTGAAGCTTGACAGAATATAAGTGGCGGCTCATTGAGGAATTCGGTCCGGAAAGCGATTGTTATTTGGAAAAGGATTGCGTATACTGTAGAATAGAAGGGGGAAGAAGGTTGACAATGGATATGTTTTTGACGACCTTTTATGGGGCTTAATAATCTGGAGATCCATTTTGTCTTAAGCCATCAGTACGCGGACTGCTTTGGTTTTACGGCGGCGGAGGTGGAGAAGCTGCTGGATTACTATGGTCTTTCGGAGAAATATGGAGAACTGAAAAGATGGTATGACGGTTACCGCTTTGGCGGACAGGACATTTATAATCCCTGGAGCATCATGAATCATGTAAAAACCATAGAGCATGAGACGGCAGACCTGTCGGTTGAAGGGGATAGGGAATGAAAGGTTCTCTTAAATTTTTATGGCGCTAAAACTCAAAGACGGGAAAAAAATCACAAATAACATCCTAAAAATTATGGGAATTTTTATAATAAACAGAATATTCTTGTTTTCTTCTGCAAAAATTGATATGATTGGATGGATATGGCATTCAGAAACTTTTGCTGTCTGATGACACAAGACCGAGAAAATGGCATGTGGCAGAGTGGGGGAGTAGTTATGGAATATGAAATCGGTAAGGAGGTCCTGGACGGATGGGAGATCGTCCGTCTGATCGGCGCAGGCTCCTACGGGAAAGTATATGAGGTAAAAAAGACCAGCTACGGCGTGGAGACGGTCTCCGCATTGAAAGTCATCCGCATTCCCGAGTCCCCGGCAGAGATCCGCAGTGCTTTAAACGACGGGATGGACGAGCAGTCGGTGACCGGTTACTTCAAAGGCTTTGTGGACGAAATCCTCCATGAGATCGCCATCATGTCCGCGGTGAAGAGCCATCCAAATATCGTCAGCTATGAAGACCATCATCTGGAGGAATATCCGGGGGAGATCCGCTGGGATATCTTAATTCGTATGGAGCTTCTTACGCCTCTGGACCATTATCTCCAGGATAAGACCCGCCGCTCCGAAGCTTCCGCCGGGGCCCTTCCCGTGTCTGAGGTGGTCCGGTTGGGGCGGGAGATCGGCAGCGCCTTAGCCTTCTGCCAGCGAAAAAATATCATTCACCGGGATATCAAGCCGGAAAACATTTTTATCAGCGAGGCGGGCCAGTTTAAGCTGGGGGATTTCGGCGTGGCTAAGACCGCCGTTTCCCGCAGCACCGGAGGCTCCCACAAGGGGACGGAGCGGTACATGGCGCCGGAGGT
>CAJUOF010000297.1 GCA_910587905.1 uncultured Lachnospiraceae bacterium | reverse complement strand
CTGGAAAGCACTCGCCCAATAAGATAGATATTTCAATCCACATGGAACATCAATCGACGGATCGCTTCCATGACAAAAATATCATAACACAGGAGGGAAAAAGAGGCAAAGTTAAAAATAATATTTATTTCGACAGATTCTACTTGTGTGCTCTTCCAGAATGTGGTATTATCAAAGTGATGAATATATATAAGTTAGATGAAATAAAAATGGAGAGACAGATGAAAACCTACCTGGCACATAAGACAGAAGACAGAGAACAAACTTTACAGGAGCACCTGCAGGGGACGGCAAAGCTTGCCGGGGATTTTGCGGCCGCCTTCGGGAAGCGGTCCCTGGGAGAGTTTGCCGGCGGGCTCCACGATATTGGAAAGGCATCGAAAGAGTTCCAAGCCAGAGTTCGGAATCCGAATTCCACGGAGACCTACGACCATTCCACGGCCGGAGCCCTGGAAGCGGTTAAAATGCGGCAGATGACGGCGGCCATGTGCATCATGGGACACCACAGCGGCCTGCTGGATTTTGGCGGACAGATGGACAAAGACATGGACGGGACGGTCCGGGGGCGTATCAAAAAGGGACTGGAGGGAAAAATCCCGGATTACAGCGGGTGGAAGGAAGCCTGTCCATCCTTATCCCTGCCAAGCGTGCCGGAGATGGACGCTTCCCAGACGGCTTTCGGCAGATATATGGAGACGAAGTTTTTATACTCGTCCCTGGTGGATGCGGATTTCCTGGATACGGAAGAATTCATGAACGGAGAACCGGCGCCAAGGGGAATGGGCGACAGCCTGGAGACACTGCTTGGGCGGCTGGAAGATTGGTTAAACAAACATGGCTGGCTGGAGGGGAAGACCGGCATAAACGGGATGCGTTCCGAGCTTCTTCGGACTGCGGCGGCCCACGGGCGGGAGGCGGAGCGGGGGATTTATACGCTGACGGTGCCCACGGGCGGCGGAAAGACCGTGAGCAGCCTGTATTGGGCTCTATGCCACGGGGTATCCCACGGGCTGGACAGGGTCATCTATGTGATTCCCTACATGAACATCATCGAGCAGACGGCAAAGAAATTCCGGGAGATCCTGGGAGAGGAAAACGTGCTGGAACACCATTCCAATGTGATCTATGAAAAGGATTCGGAGGAAGAGCAGGATCCATTTCTGCTGGCCAGCGAAAACTGGGACATGCCGGTGGTCGTGACCACGGCGGTGCAGTTCTTTGAATCTTTGTTCCACAACAAATCCTCCCGGTGCAGGAAGCTCCACAACATTGCGAACAGTGTGGTCATTTATGACGAGGTACAGATGCTTCCGGCCTCCTACTGGACACCCTGCATTCATGCCATGGAGGAGCTTTCCGATTCGTTCCGGGCGACCCAGGTCCTCTGCACGGCGACCCAGCCCGCAATTACATTCCCGAAAGGGACGGAACCGGAAGAGATCACGAAAAATACGAAGAAGCAGTTTGAACAGCTGAAGCGTGTCACGTTCGTGAATGGTGGGCAGACGTCGCCGGAGGAGCTTGCAGACAAATTAAAGTCCCATAGGCAGGCGCTCTGCATCGTCAACACGAAGCGGACGGCCAGGAGGCTGTATGAACTTCTGGAGGGCCGGGAGGGGTGTTTCCACCTGACGACGATGATGGTTCCGGCCCACAGGGAGGAAGTGCTCTCCGAGATCAGGAGGCGGCTTGGGGACGGGCTTCCCTGCCTGGTGGCAGCCACCTCCCTGGTGGAGGCGGGAGTGGATCTGGACTTCCCTCACGTGCTCCGGGAACAGGCGGGACTGGATTCGATTTTACAGGCGGCGGGGCGCTGTAACCGGAATGGAAAGAAGAAACCGGAGGAGAGCATCGTGGAGGTGTTCTCCCTGGAGGTCAAAGCCCCGGATTCCATCCGGCAGCAGGTGGACGCGGCCCGCTACATAATGAAAGGCGATAAAGAGTGGGACAGCCTGGAAGCCATTGAAGCGTACTTCCGTTTCTGGAGAGAGAAACTTCGGGGAGAGGAAAACCTGGACCGGAAGAAGATCATGGAGAAGGCAGAGCGGTATGCGTTCCGGGAAATTGCGGAAACCTTCCGGCTGATCGACGACGACACTTACACGGTGTATATTCCCTGGCGGGAAGAGGGAAAACGGCTGCTCCGGGAGCTCCGGGGAGGAAAATGCGGCAGGGGGCTTTTTCGGAAGCTGGGAAGGTACAGCGTAAATGTGTACGAACCTCATTACCGGGAGCTTTTGCGGCTGGGCGATATTGAACTAATCCAGGGAACGGCAGTTTTGGCAAATGAGAAACTATATGACGAACACGCCGGCCTTGCCTTTTCGGCGAAGGAAGGCGATGCAATTTTTATGTAAGAGAAAGGGGGAGAGAGATGTCCATAAAACTGGAAGTATGGGGGGGTTACGCATGCTTCACCAGGCCCGAACTCAAGACGGAACGGTATTCTTACGACGTGATGACGCCGGGGGCGGCGGTGGGGATCCTGGAAGCCATCTTCTGGCATCCGGGGCTCCACTATGAGATCGACCGGATCCACGTGATCAATCCCATACGGTTCACGAGCGTGCGGAGGAATGAGGTGAAGTCCAAAGTCAAGTGCTCCGGTGTGAAAACCGCCATCCAAAAAGAAGCCTTCGACGGGCTTTATCTCAACACGAAAACGGAAATCGTCCAGCGGGCGGCCACGGTGTTAAAGGATGTCCGATACGTGATCGAGGCCCATTTCGACATCGGCCCGGAGGCCAATGACACGGACAATCCGGGGAAATTTCAGGACATCCTGAAACGGAGGGCAAGGAAAGGGCAGTGCTATCACCAGCCGTATTTCGGAGTCCGGGAATTCCCGGCCCATTTTAAACTGTGTGAGGGAATGGTTCCGGATTCAGAATGTAAGGGGGAAAAGGACCTGGGGATTATGCTCCACCACATGGAGTACAGCCCCCGCGAGCTGAAAGACGGAACCATGGTCTACGACGCCAGCCCAGTCTTTTTCCGGGCAGCGCTTTCGGACGGAATTCTGGACCTTTCGGAAAGTGAGGTGCTCCGGTGATCTTTTATGAACTGACAAAACTATATGAGGAGCTTGTAAAACAGGGGAAGATCGGTGCCCCCGGCTGGATGAATGAGAAAGTGTCCTACGGAATCCTTCTGGGAAGAGACGGAATCGTCCGGCAGCTTCTTTCTTTGAAAGACGAGAAGGGAAAAGCCGGAAAGGTGAGAGTGCCGGAGCACCCGGGAAGAGCCAGCGGTATCATTTCATTTTTCTTATGGGATAAAGCGGTTTACCTGTTGGGGGTAGATAGTTTTGGAGACTTGAAAAAGTCAATAGATCGTTTCGAAGCCTCTAAAAAGTTACATTTGGAGATTCTGGAAGAGGTACACACGGAAGCTGCGGAGGCTGTGAAAAACTTCTTTCAAAACTGGGACCCGGGGAAGGCTCCGAAACATGAAGTGTTAAAGCCGGAATGGGAGGAGCTTCTAAAAGGTGCAAACCTGGTCTTTTATTATGAAGGGAAGCCGGTGATGGAAGATTCCGGAGTCAAGGAAGCCTGGGAAGCGTACAGGAATCGGGAAAAAGACGGGGAGACGGGAATCTGCCTGGTGACGGGGAAACGGGGACACATCGCAAGGCTCCATCCCCTGATCAAAGGGGTGTGGGGCGCCCAGTCCAGCGGGGCTTCGCTGGTCTCCTTCAATGCGGACGCATTTTGCTCCTACGAGATGGAGAATGGAGGAAACGCCCAGACCGGGGAGAATGCGGCTAGGGCCTACGGTGCGGCCCTCAACTATCTGCTGTCGGATTCGGAGCGGGTTTACCGGGCCGGGGACGTGACGGTGGTTGGCTGGGCCTTTGAGGGAAATGCGGTTTATCAGGATCTTTTGATGGCCTGTTTAAATCAGGAAGATACGATTCGGGATGTGGACGTCCAGTCGGCCCTCAAAAAATTGTGTCGGGGAGAGAGTGCAGACTGGAAAGGGCGGCAACTTCGGCCTGACAATATGTTTTATATTCTGGGCCTTTCCCCCAATGCGGCCCGCCTTTCGGTGCGGTTCTTTTTGAAAAATGAGTTTGGGAGGTGGCTGGCCAACCTCCAGGCCCATGAGGATCGGCTGGAGATCGTTATTCCTGCATTTGTAAAAAAACCGTACCTGCCACTTTGGGTCATACTGGATGAGATGAAGGCCCCGGGAGGGAAGGACAAGCTCCCGACCCTGACTGCGGCCCTCCTTCGGTCGGTCCTCATGAATTCCCGGTATCCGGAGGAACTTCTTTTCTGTACCCTGCGGAGAATCCGGGCGGACCATGACCTGAACTGGAAACGGGCGGCCATATTGAAAGCTTATCTATATAAAAACAGTACCAGCGACAAAAATAAGGAGGGATGCAGCGTGGGATTAAACACGGAAACAGATCATCAGGCGTATCTTTTGGGGCGGTTGTTTTCCCTGCTGGAGAATGTGCAGGTGACGTCGGCGGGAGGTTCACTCAATACGACCATCAAGGACCAGTACCTGAACAGCATGTGCAGCACACCGGCTTTGGTATTTGCCCAGCTTTTAAAATTAAAAGAGAGCCATATGAAAAAGCTGAAACGGGACAATACAGGGCTGGCCATCACTTTGGATCAGCAGATCACGGAGATCATCGGCCGGTTGGAGGTTCCGGTCCCCAGGCAGTTTGGCCAGGAGGAACAGGCGGTGTTTATGCTGGGATATTATCATCAGACACAGAAAAGATATGAAAAGAAAGAGGAGGAGGATTAAGGATGGGAGAAGCGATCAGGAACCGGTATGATTTTGTGGTATTGTTTGACGTGGAGAACGGGAATCCCAACGGAGATCCGGACAACGGAAATGCACCCAGGGTGGATCTGGACACGGGACACGGGATCGTGACGGACGTGTGCCTGAAACGGAAGATCCGCAACTACGTGGAGACGGTGAAGGAGGAGCCGGGATACCAGATTTACATTAAAGAAGGAACACCCTTAAACGTCAAGGACGCCGGGGCTTTTGCGGAACTGTCCATCGACGAGAAAAAGATTCCGGCCTTAAAAAAGGAAGATCCGGAGCTGGACCGGAAGATCAGGGACTTCATGTGTTCCCGGTTTTTCGATATCCGTGCCTTTGGAGCCGTCATGACCACCTTCGTCAAGGCCAACTTAAACTGCGGGCAGGTGAGGGGGCCGGTGCAGTTTGGCTTCGCCCGTTCGGTGGACCCGATTGTCCCCCAGAGCCTGACCATCACGAGGGTGGCCATTACCACAGAAAAAGATGCGGAGAAAAAGAAGACGGAGATGGGAAGGAAGGAGATCGTCCCCTACGGGCTGTACCGGGCGGAAGGGTTCGTGTCCGCCAACCTGGCCAGAAAAGTGACGGGGTTCAGTGAAGAGGATGCAGAACTTCTGTGGGAAGCCATCTTAAACATGTTTGAACATGACCGTTCGGCGGCCAGGGGGAAAATGGCAGTGCGGGAGCTGATCATTTTCAAACATGATTCGGAGCTTGGCAATGCACCGGCCCACAAACTCTTTGACGCCGTCAAGGTGAACAAGAAGGAAGCCGGGATGCAGCCCCGGTGCTATGGGGATTATGAAGTGACTGTCTGCGAAGAACAGATTCCGGAAGGAGTGACATGTATTCGGAAGAACTGAACGGCTATGGAGAGGACGACTACCTGATGCTCTCCGGTATCCAGCACTTCTCATTCTGCAAGAGACAGTGGGCGCTCATCCATCTGGAACAGCAGTGGGAAGAGAACTTAAGGACCGTGGAGGGAAATCTGTTCCACAAGAAAGCCCATGATGGCCATTCCACGGAGAAACGGGGAGACGTGCTGATCTCCAGGGGGATGCCCGTGTTTTCCAGAACCCTTGGCACAAACGGCGTTTGCGATATCGTCGAATTTCACCGGACAGACGGGGGCGGGGTTCCCCTGCGGGGCAGAGAGGGCAGATACCTGGTCTATCCGGTGGAATATAAAAAGGGCCAGCCGAAGGAGGATGAGACGGATATCCTCCAGATGGCGGCCCAGGCCATGTGCCTGGAGGAGATGCTTGGGTGCGAGATCGAGAAAGGCTATCTGTTCTACGGGGAGGTCAGGAGGCGGATTGAGGTACCTCTGGGGGAGGCGGTCCGGCGGCAGGTGAAAGACGCCTTCCGGGAAATGCACCAGTATTATGAGCGGAAACATACGCCGATGGTGAGACGGACGAAGGCCTGCAACGCCTGTTCCCTGAAAGACCTCTGCCTGCCCCAGCTGATGAAAAAGAAATCGGCGCGGGAATACATTTCCAGGCGGGTAAAGGAGGAGAACGAAAATTGAAGAGATTGCTGAACACATTATATGTGACTTCTCCTGACCGGTACCTGTCGCTGGACGGGGAAAACGTGGTGGTTCTGTCGGAAGGTGAAGAGGTGGGAAGAGTGCCCCTCCACAACCTGGAAGCCATCGTGACCCTCGGCTTTGCCGGAGCCAGCCCAGCTCTGATGGGAGCCTGTGCAAAGCGGAACGTGGCTCTTTCCTTTCTCTCCCGGTCAGGCCGTTTCCTCGCCAGAGTCTCCGGCGAGTGCCGGGGAAATGTGCTGCTGCGTAAAAAGCAGTATTTTCTGTCGGAAGATACGGAGGGCAGCCTGGACATTGCAAAAAGCTTTATCACCGGAAAGCTGTTCAACGGCCGGTGGGTGCTGGAGCGGGCGACCAGGGACCATGCGATGCGGGTGGATGTGGAACACCTGAAATTGGTCTCCGGCAGATTAAAAAATGCGATGGAGGCGGTGCAGACCTGCGCTTCCATGGAAACCCTGCGGGGAATCGAAGGGGAGGCGGCGAGCCTGTACTTTTCCGTGTTCGACGAATTGATTCTCCAGCAGAAAGAAACATTTTCTTTTCAGGGAAGGAACAGGCGTCCGCCCCTGGACGAAATCAACGCATTGCTCTCCTTTACTTACACCCTGCTGGCCAATATGACGGCCTCCGCCCTGGAGACGGTGGGGCTTGACCCTTATGTGGGCTTCCTGCACACGGACCGTCCCGGACGGGCCTCCCTGGCTTTAGATCTCATGGAAGAGCTGCGGCCGGTATACGCAGACCGTTTTGTACTTTCCCTCATCAACAAGAGAATCGTTTCATCCTCCGGATTTTTCCGGAAGGAAAACGGGGCGGTCATCATGGACGACGACACCAGAAAAGCGGTATTGTCGGCCTGGCAGACGAGAAAGCAGGAAACTATCAAACATCCATTCTTAGAAGTAAAAGTAGAATGGGGAATGGCGGCCTACACACAGGCATTGCTCCTGGCACGTTACATCCGGGGCGACCTGGACGCCTATCCGCCGTTCATGTGGAAGTAGGTGAAAATGGAATGTTGGTACTGATCACTTATGACGTCAATACGGAAACGGCGGCAGGGAGAAAACGGCTGCGGCAGGTGGCGAAGCAATGCGTCAATTATGGGACGAGAGTTCAGAATTCCGTCTTTGAATGTGAGATGGACGCCGCCAAATGCAGAGAGGTAAAAGCGATTCTGGAGGAAATCATTGACGTGAAGAAGGACAGCCTGCGGTTTTACTATCTGGGCAACAACTACAAAAATAAGGTGGAGCACATCGGCGTGAAGGAAAGCGTGGACATGAAAGCCCCCTTGTTTCTGTAAAAATTTCCGGTGCGAACTGTCGGTACACATAAAAACCCTGGAGGACTCGCACCGGAAATTCCGGAAAATTTTCTATACATCTGCGCCTGAATAGGGTAAAATAAATGATATATTGCTTTATATGGCAAAAATAGACAAAAACGATATGAGCTTTTGCTGCGAATTTGTCTGTTTTTGCTGTCGCTCCCCTCGCGGGAGCGTGGATTGAAATAGAGAATCGCCCACCATCCATTGATTGCCGGGGCAGTCGCTCCCCTCGCGGGAGCGTGGATTGAAATCGAATCAACAACGGAAAGCCGCTCACCAGCACGGTCGCTCCCCTCGCGGGAGCGTGGATTGAAATCATACATCTCTGATGCCCGTTATTCTTTAAGTCCATGTCGCTCCCCTCGCGGGAGCGTGGATTGAAATTGAAATAGTCAGGTGCCACCACCATTGCAGCCGCGTCGCTCCCCTCGCGGGAGCGTGGATTGAAATCTTTGATAAGTCTAATTATACGCTATTGGTAACGTCGCTCCCCTCGCGGGAGCGTGGATTGAAATCAGACAATGTGCCTCTTATCTCGTGAAGCACATCGTCGCTCCCCTCGCGGGAGCGTGGATTGAAATTTCCGTACTGTAGCCTTTACCTTTGCTGCATCAGGTCGCTCCCCTCGCGGGAGCGTGGATTGAAATTCTGGTAAAAAATACAATATCTCCGATTTTATCAAGTCGCTCCCCTCGCGGGAGCGTGGATTGAAATTCTTAGACTGTCGCACTAACGACAATATCTCTGAGTCGCTCCCCTCGCGGGAGCGTGGATTGAAATAAAATGCTTATTGATTTTTTTGGTCTGCTTTGCCGTGTCGCTCCCCTCGCGGGAGCGTGGATTGAAATTGATCCAGAGGGAGCAAACAGCCAGTATAGGAGCCGTCGCTCCCCTCGCGGGAGCGTGGATTGAAATCATACATTTTCCACATACAGTTACGCGTGTCCGGGTCGCTCCCCTCG
>CAJUOF010000296.1 GCA_910587905.1 uncultured Lachnospiraceae bacterium | reverse complement strand
ACTGGAGTTCAGACGTGTGCTCTTCCGATCTGAGTGGTAAGGAAAACAAATATTTCATAACCATCCGTTTTCTCTTCATATAGTATAGATGATCGGACTTATGGGGGAGGTATTCCTTTGAAACGATGTGTGGAGTTTGTCATGGGCGTGGTCCTTTTGCTGGCGGTGTTTGTCCTGTCCGGGCCGGCGGCCGGAGTCCTCTGGAATGGGAGTGCGGCCGTATCGGGAGGGGCGTCGCCGGTGGTGGCCCTGGACGCCGGCCACGGAGGGGCGGACCCGGGCAAGATTGGCATCAACGAGGTCCTGGAGAAGGACATCAACCTGGCGATCACGCTGAAAACCAAGGAGCTTTTGGAGAAGGAGGGCGTGCAGGTGGTCCTCACCAGGACGGACGACGGAGGGCTGTACAAGGAGACGGACGGGAACAAGAAGCGGGCGGATTTAAACAGACGGTGCGAGATTATCGAGGAGAGCAAGGCGGACTTCGTGGTCAGCATTCACCAGAACAGCTACGGCGACGGGGCTGTCCACGGGGCACAGATGTTTTACTATAAGAGCTCGGAGAAGGGAAAGGAGCTGGCGGAGATTCTTCAGAACGTATTCAATGAGTCTGTCAGCAGCAGGGAGCTCAAGGCGAAGGAAAACGGAGAATATTATATGCTGCTCCATGTGTCCTGTCCCATTGTGATCGCGGAATGCGGCTTTTTAAGTAACTGGGAGGAGGCGGAAAAACTCCGAACGGAAGCTTATCAGGATGAGGTGGCGCAAGCTCTGACGAAGGGGATCTTGCAGTACATCGAGAAAGAGTTTTAAAAATTTCTACAATTTTTACGAAGAGTGGTCTTTCCATTTTAGGAAAAGGGTGTTATACTGAGTTTTATGATGATAACAAAGCTGGTAAGGATAGACGAACTCCATATGGATCAGTCTGCCATCAAGGAGGCGGGAAGCGTGCTGGCAGGCGGAGGCTTGGTGGCTTTTCCTACGGAAACCGTGTATGGTTTGGGGGCTAACGGTCTGGATTCGGAGGCTTCTTCCAGAATCTATGCGGCAAAAGGACGTCCTTCGGACAATCCACTGATCCTCCACATCACTTCCATGGAAGAGCTCGCTTTGCTGGTGATTGAGATTCCGAAGACAGCTTTGGCCTTGGCAGAAGCGTTTTGGCCGGGACCGCTGACGATGATCTTTAAGAAGACAGAGCAGGTCCCCTATGAAACCACAGGCGGATTGGATACTGTGGCGATACGGATGCCGTCTCATCCGGTTGCGAGGGCAATCATCCAGGCAGCAGGAGTTCCCATTGCGGCTCCCAGCGCCAATATCTCCGGGCGGCCCAGCCCTACGAAGGCGCTTCACGTCTTAGAAGATCTGGACGGAAGAGTGGACATGATCGTGGACGGCGGGACGGTGGGGATCGGACTGGAATCGACCATCATCGATGTCTCAGGGGAGAAACCTGTGATTCTCAGGCCGGGATATATCACAGAGGAGATGCTTGCGTCCCTGATTGGGACGGTGGAGCTTGATCCGGCCGTTACAGAAAAGCCGCGAGAGGATCTTAGACCTTTGGCTCCGGGTATGAAGTACCGGCATTATGCCCCGAAAGCGGAACTTACGGTATTCCTGGGAAGTCCTGCGCAGGTGTGTGCAGCGATTGAAGCAGCCCTTGACCTGGCGGCGACGGAGGGGAAACGGGCAGGTGTTCTTTGTACAGAAGAGTCGGAACGGTTTTATGACGCACCGGTGAAAAAATGCGTTGGCAGCAGAAATGATCCGGAAAGCGTTGCGCGTGGTCTCTACGATGCGCTCCGT
>CAJUOF010000295.1 GCA_910587905.1 uncultured Lachnospiraceae bacterium | reverse complement strand
TTAGAGAGACAGAAGTTTTGAGCATCGCAAATAAGGAAAATCAGGTAATTGCGAAACCGAAAAATGGGGGAAGGATTCTGACGACTGCATCCAGAAAAAGCCCTCTGCGCCATGGAAATGAGACCATGGAAAACCGGAGGGCCCATGCCCGAGGGTTTTCTGTGCCTATGGGCTCATTGGAATGTCTGGTGCAGCAGGCTTTGAATGGATCAATCGTCAGAATCCACTCTGCGATTTTGAGTTTCGCGATTACCTGAAGGAAAATTGGAGAAAGGAAAAGAACGATTATGAATACAGCATTATCTTGGATCAAAGCATACGTGCCGGATCTTAACGTGACGGCGCAGGAATACACGGACGCCATGACCCTTTCCGGGACCAAGGTGGAGGGGTATGAGTGTCTGGACAAAAATCTGGAAAAGATCGTGGTGGGGCAGATTTTATCCATCGAAAAACATCCCGACGCCGACAAGCTGATCGTCTGCCAGGTGGACATCGGCGAGAAGAAGATCCAGATCGTCACCGGGGCCCCCAACGTGAAGGAGGGCGACAAGGTTCCCGTGGTCCTTGACGGGGGCAAGGTGGCGGGCGGCCACGACGGCGGGCCCCTGCCGGAGAACGGCATCAAGATCAAGAAGGGAAAGCTTCGGGGGATCGAGTCCGACGGCATGATGTGCTCCATCGAGGAGCTGGGCTCTTCCAGGGACATGTACCCGGACGCCCCGGAGCTGGGCATCTACATCATGAAGGCGGATGCGCCCGTGGGGGCGGACGCGGTAGAGCTTTTGGGGCTTCGGGACGTGGTCTTCGAGTATGAGATCACCTCCAACCGGGTGGACTGCTACAGCGTCCTGGGGATCGCCAGGGAGGCGGCGGCCACCTTCGGGAAGAAATTCGTGCCGCCGGTTCCCGTGGTGAAGGGGAACGGTGAGGACGTCCACGATTACGCTTCCGTGGAGGTGGTGGACGCGGACCTGTGTCCCCGCTACTGCGGCCGGGTGGTGAAGAACATCCAGATCGGGCCGTCCCCGGAATGGATGCAGAGACGGCTGGCGGCCAGCGGGATCCGCCCCATCAACAACCTGGTGGACATCACCAACTATGTCATGGAGGAATACGGCCAGCCCATGCACGCCTTTGACCTGGACACGGTGGCGGGCCGAAGGATCATCGTGAAGCGGGCGAAGGACGGAGACGAGTTCCAGACCCTGGACGGACAGGTGCGGAAGTTAGACAAGGACGTGCTGATGATCAACGACGCCGAGAAGGAGATCGGCATCGCCGGGATCATGGGCGGGGAGAATTCCAAGATCACCGACCAGGTGAAGACGGTTCTCTTCGAGGCCGCCTGCTTTGACGGCACCAACAACCGGCTCTCGGCCAGGAGGCTGGGGCTCCGCACGGACGCCTCCGGAAAATTCGAGAAGGGGCTGGATCCAGACAATGCCCAGGCGGCCATCAACCGGGCCTGCGAGCTCATCGAGGAACTTGGCTGCGGGGAGGTGGTCGGCGGGATGATCGACGTGCGGGGAGAGCTTCCCGCGCCGAAGAGGATCCCTTTCCGGCCGGAGAAGATCAACCGTTTCCTGGGGACGGACATCCCGAGGGAGGAGATGGTCTCTTACTTCGGTCCCCTGGAGATCGAGGTGGACGAGGCCGCGGGGGAGGTGGTCGTGCCCACCTTCCGGCAGGATCTCGTGTGTGAGGCGGACATTGCCGAGGAGGTGGCCCGCTTCTACGGCTACGACAAGATCCCCACGACCCTGCCCACCGGGGAGGCCACCACGGGAAAGCTTTCCTTCAAGCTGCGGGTGGAGGAGGCCGTCCGGGAGGTTGCGGAATTTAGCGGCTACTCCCAGGGCATGAGCTATTCCTTTGAGAGCCCGAAGGTCTTCGACAAGCTGTTGCTCCCGGAGGATTCTCCCCTCCGGAACGTGGTGACGATCATGAATCCTTTGGGCGAGGACTACAGCGTCATGCGGACTGTTTCCCTGAACGGGATGCTTACCTCCCTGGCCACCAATTATAATAGAAGAAACAAGAACGTGAGACTGTATGAGCTGGGCAGCATTTATCTTCCGAAGGCGCTGCCCCTCACGGAACTTCCCGACGAGCGGATGCAGCTCACCCTGGGCTTCTACGGGGAGGGGGATTTCTTCACCCTGAAAGGGGTCATCGAGGAGATCTTTGACCGGCTGGGGATGACGAGGCGGATTACCTATGACCCGAAGGCCGCAAAGCCCTTCCTCCATCCGGGGCGCCAGGCGGAGATCTCCTACCGGGGAACAGTCATGGGATATCTGGGCGAGGTCCATCCGGAGGTACTGGACAATTATGACATCGGTGAGAGGGCTTACGTGGCCGTCCTGGATATGCCCGAGGTGGTGAAGTTCGCCTCCTTCGACCGGAAGTATACCGGCGTCGCCAGGTTCCCGGCCGTCACCAGGGACATCAGCATGGTCATGGACAAGAAAATCATGGTGGGAGAGGTGGAATCCGTCATCGAGACGAAGGGCGGTAAGCTCCTGGAATCCTATCATCTCTTCGACCTCTACGAGGGAGAGCAGATCGCGGAGGGATGCAAGTCGGTGGCCTACTCCATCACCTTCCGGGCGAAGGACCGCACCCTGGAGGACAAGGACGTGAACGAGGTCATGGAAAAGATTCTGGCGGAGTTAAAAGAGATGGGGATCGAGCTTCGGGGATAAGCATAAGGTATACCCAAAGGGCACTCGTGAACGCATGCGCTCCGCGCGGTAGAAATAAGGTATACCCAAAGGGCACTCGTGAATGCATGCGCTCCGCACAGATAATTAAGGTATAAGTTTTTCTCTTCTTCAAATAATAAAGCGTAGGCGTCATAAGATATTGTATATGGCGGCACGATTTTTATGCGGAGAAGGAGAAAATGATGGAGAGATATTTAAAAATTGCAGGCGTGCGGGGGAGGGAGATCCTGGATTCCCGCGGAAATCCCACGGTGGAAGCGGAGGTGACGCTGGAGAACGGCATCACCGGGAGGGCGAGCGTGCCTTCCGGCGCCTCCACCGGCAAGTTTGAGGCGGTGGAGCTTCGGGACGGCGGGGACCGTTACCGGGGACTTGGCGTAAAGCGGGCCGTAGAGCACGTGAACACGGTCCTGGCCCATGCGGTCCTCTCAAAGAACGCGGCCTGTCAGGGGGAGATTGACCGGCTGCTTTTGGAGGCGGACGGGACGGAGAACAAGGCGAACCTTGGGGCCAATGCGATCCTCGGCGTGTCCATGGCCGCATCCAGGGCGGCGGCAGCAGCACTCGGACTTCCGCTGTTTTCTTATCTGGGCGGGATCTACACGGGCCGGATGCCGGTTCCCATGATGAACGTTTTAAACGGCGGAAAGCATGCCGACAACACGGTGGACCTGCAGGAGTTCATGATCATGCCCGTGGGAGCCTGCTGCTTTTCGGAGGCCCTCAGGACCTGTGCGGAAGTCTATCATACACTGAAAGATATTTTAAAAGGAAAGGGACTTTCCACGGCCGTGGGGGACGAGGGTGGCTTTGCGCCCAATCTGCCGGACACGGAGTCGGTGCTCTCCCTTCTGGTGGAGGCCATGGAAAAATGCGGCCTGCGCCCCGGTGTGGACATGGCCATCGCCATGGATGCGGCTTCCAGCGAGCTCTACGACGAAGATCGGGATGTTTATTATTTTCCCGGGGAGAGTAAGATGAGCGGAAAGGAAGTGCTCAGGCTTCGGGAGGAGATGGTGGATTACTATGAGAATCTGGTGAACCGCTTCCCCATCGTGTCCATCGAGGACGGTCTCCACGAGGAGGACTGGTGCGGCTGGAAGCTCCTCACCGGCCGGCTTGGCGAGCGGATTCAGCTTGTGGGGGACGATCTCTTTGTCACCAACACGGAGCGCCTTGGCCGGGGCATTGACCAGAAAATCGCCAATGCCATTTTGGTGAAGGTCAATCAGATCGGGACCCTCACGGAAGCCTTTGCGGCCACCCACATGGCTCAGAAGGCCGGTTATCATGCGGTGATCTCCCATCGCTCCGGGGAGACGGAGGATGCGATCATTGCAGATATCGCCGTGGCCACCGGCGCAGGGCAGATCAAGACCGGCGCCCCTTGCCGTTCCGACCGGAACGCAAAGTACAATCAGCTTCTGCGCATCGAGGAAATGCTGGGGAAGACGGCGGTGTACGAGAATCCCTTTGCGTCGTTTTAAAAGAGTATAGAAAAAAGACAGCCCTGTTTCGGGTGTTTCATTTTTCACAAGTGTAAAAATAAGATTGTCGCCTGTGGAGAAGAAGCTGCCGGAGTAGGGCTGTTTTGCATGGGGGAGAAACGGTGTCTGAGATTTTGTCCGGATATGTGAACGCACAGATTCTTACATCAATGTCTTAAAAGCGAACAGTGCATTCATATCACAGTTTAGAAGATAGCAACAAGCATATAAAAGCGATACAGTAGGGTTTTGAGTACCCTTTTCGATTCGATTGTAGGAATAGATGGAAATGTCTATGCCGC
>CAJUOF010000294.1 GCA_910587905.1 uncultured Lachnospiraceae bacterium | reverse complement strand
CAGATCGGGATCCTTGCGGAGACGGGAGTTGACCTTCTGATGGTGGAGACCATGCTGGGGCTCGACGAGACCATGGCGGCGCTGGAAGCGGCCAGGGCGGTCTGTGACCTGCCGGTTCTGTGCTCCCTGACCATTGAGTCGGACGGGAGCCTGTTCTTCGGCGGCAATGTCTTTGACGCGGCGGCGGCGCTCTCGGAGATGGGGGCCGACGCGGTGGGGATCAACTGCTCCGTGGGGCCGGACCGCCTGGAGGCCGTGGTGCGGAACATCAAAAAGGCGGTGAAGGTTCCCGTGCTGGCGAAGCCCAATGCGGGCATGCCCACCATCACGGATACGGGGGATGCCGTTTATTCCATGGGGGCCGATGAATTCGCCTTCCATATGGAAAAGCTCGTACAGGCGGGGGCCGACATCATCGGGGGCTGCTGCGGGACCACGCCGGAGTATATTCGAAAAGTAGCGGAGAAATGCGTGACAACGTAGCGGAGGATGAGGAGTGAGTGGGATGAAAAGAAGAGAGAATCTATTTTTGGCCATGATTTTGCTGGCGATTAGCTGTCTGTCGGCCGGCTACAAGACGGTATATGCCGAGGAGCCGAAAACGGCCTCTGTGACGTATCGCAGTCATATTCAGACTTACGGTTGGCAGGGCTTTAAGCGTGATGGAGAGCTTTCCGGAACCATGGGCCAGTCAAAACGCTTGGAAGCAATAGAGATAAAAGTGAATTCCTCTTATTCCGGAGCCATTCAGTACCGTACCCATGTACAGAGCCACGGCTGGCAGAACTGGAAAACCAACGGACAGATGGCCGGAACGTCCGGGGAAGCAAAACGTCTGGAGGCCATTGAGATCAGACTGGTCGGAGAAATCGCCAATCATTATGATGTCTGTTACCGCGGCTACGTACAGAGCTATGGTTGGCTGGGCTGGGCAAAAAACGGTCAGTCGTCGGGGACGGCGGGGCTGTCGAAACGTCTGGAGGCTGTTGAGATCCAACTGGTTCCGAAAAGTAAACCGCTGCCGGATGACGGAAAGAAGCCCTACATGACCACGGATCTTCTGCAGTATTCTGTCCATGTACAAAGTTACGGATGGCAGCCGGAGGTGCGGTCAGGGAAAACGGCAGGAACTGTGGGAAAGGCCAAACGTTTGGAGGCGATTCAGATTTCCCTGGATGAGAATAACAAGCTGTCCGGCGGTATTACTTACCGCACCCATGTCCAGTCCTACGGGTGGATGGATTGGGTGGAGGAAGGAAAGGTCAGCGGAACCAGCGGAAAGGCGAAGCGCCTGGAAGCGATTCAGATTAAGCTGACAGGTGAAATGGCGGAGCGCTATGATATCTATTATCGGGTGCACGCCCAAAGCTACGGATGGCTGGGCTGGGCAAAGAACGGTCAGCCGACGGGAACAGCCGGATACTCCAAACGCCTGGAGGCCATAGAAATCGTCTTAAAGCAGAAGGGGGCGGCGGCTCCCGGTTCCACTGCCGGTTATTACCGCTTCAAAAGCTTGCCGAATTTGATGGATACCGTCGCGGGAGTGGAGGGCAGCTCCCAGATTATCACCGTGGTTGGGGACGGAACCCGCACCGGTGCTGACTTTTATTTCTGGCAGAAAAAAGGAGACAGATGGGAACAGAAGATCAGTACCGACGCGATCCTCGGAAGAAACGGGCTCTCCGATCATACCTTCGAGGGAGATAAAACAACGCCCATTGGCTGCTATGAGCTTGGCATCGCTTTTGGAAACAAGCCGAATCCGGGCACGGTGCTTCCCTGGGTGGATGTGAATCCTTATCACTATTGGATCGATGACCTCGGCAGCGCCTATTACAATCAGTTGATTGACAGCAGGCAGGTTCCGAAGGGCTGGCGCTCCGGGGAGCATTTGTCGGATTACGTGCCCCATTACAATTACTCTGTGAACATTGAGGTGAATCCCCAGTGCCGGAAGGATTCCACGTCGGCGATCTTTCTCCATTGTTCCGGAGGGGCCCTGTACACGTCCGGCTGCGTCGGCATCGGAGAGTGGGAGATGAAAACGGCCCTGCAGCTTTTAAAGCCGGGGGCGCGCATTATCATTGTGAGAAATAAGGAGGATCTGTTAAAGTACATGGAATACTAAGGAGACGATGGTTGAATCAGCGTTTCCCCAAAGAATATTGTGGTAAGAATCATAGGGACTTCTGTAAGTCTTTCCAAGAGGACTTGCTGCAGACAGGAATTTTTCTGGATAAATTTCCAGAAGGATTCCTGTTTTTTATGCACATGGAGCGGAAAGGTCCAAAAATGACGGCAAAGGTTCCATTTATGCAACCACTGTTGAAGCCAATATTATCTTTTGCCATAATCAAGGGGACTACAAAATCTGTCGGATCTCATACCAGATATGCTGCAATGGAGAAAAACGATTATGGATAAGATATACTCGCAGAGGGAGAACATGGAACTTTGCCATTTGCGCCACGATCTCGCAAATCATTTTGTGACGGCAGCGCTGCTGAAGGGGGAGGGGAAGGATTATCTTCGAAGGCTTTACGACAAAACATTTTTTGAAAAAGAGGTTGGCGGCAGCGAGAAAGCGCAATTGAAGCGGCAGCTTTGGAAGCTGATCGACGAGTGGGAGGATTTGGGGCAGGACAGGAGACGCAGACTGCAGGAGCGGATCCTGAAAAACTGTGAGGCATCTTTTATGACAACAGGGAGCAAATGCCTGGATGTCCTTCTTATGGCAAAACAGGGGATTTGTATTCAAAAAGAGATTCAGGCGAGGATTCAGATACAGATTCCAAAAACAATGGATTTTGAAGAGGACGAGCTTGTAAGTCTGTTTGGGAATCTTTTGGATAATGGGATCCGGGCATGCGGAGAAAACGGAAGGCTTTGTCTGATTACCGGCTTTCGAACCGGCTTTTGGCAGATTCGGATGAAAAACAGCCTGGACGGGGAGCAGGAAAGCAAAAAAGAGAAAAAGAGCGGGTATGGTCTTAAGATCATAGAAAAGACCGTAAAAAAATACGGTGGGGATTTTCTGATGGAACGGAAGGAAAAGAGTATGGTATCCGTGCTGATGTTTCCGGCGTGGGAGTCAGAAAAAGAGTGGGTAGAAAAGCATGAGGATCGGGATATGCGACGACGATAGGCTGGTGGCAGGAACACTGGCCGAAGAACTGCGGGATCTGTATACCTTTGACATTGTGATTGTGGCTTTCGATACGGCGTTTTCGCTGCTGACTTATATTGAGGACGAAAAAAATGAACCGCTGGAGATCCTGTTTCTGGACATCCGCCTGAGAGAACAGAATGGAGTCCGGGTAGCCATGGAGATCCAGGAATTCTGGCCGGAGATCCAGATTATTTTCAGCAGCGGATATCCGGAATATGCACAGGATATTTTCCAGATCGAACCGGTCTACTTTCTTTTGAAGCCATTTGATAGAGGGTGCGTGAAACAGGCCATGGACCGAGCCGTAAAACGGCTGGAGGAATCCGGACATGAAATCATCCGGATCTGTACACAGGGAGAGATGATCGCTCTGCGGCTTCGGGACGTGGATTATATCGAGAGCAACAGGCATCAGTTGAAGATCTGGTGCGGCAGAAGCTGCCATGAGCTGTACGGAACCTTGACGTCTTTTGCGAAAAAGCTGCCGGACAGTTTTCTGCGTTGCCACCAGAGTTATCTGGTGAACATCCATAAGATCCATCGGATGAATGCGGATACAATTGAACTGTTTAACGGCTGTCGGCTTCCGGTGAGCCGGTCCAGGTATCGGCAGGCCAGGGAGGCGCTCTTGCGATACACGGCCAACAGCATTTAATGCAGGGGGAGGGAGGCGTAGTGTCAATTATACGTTGCAGAAAAGGCCATTTTTATGACGGAGAGATTTACGGTGAATGTCCTCACTGCCGGAATCATACCGAGTTGCCTCCGGAAGGTCAAGGGGAGTGCGGGAATAGGGGAGGAAAGATAATTGTCGGAACGTTTCATGCCGACCAGAAGAAGCAATTTGTAGCTGGGTGGCTTGTCTGCACGGAAGGGCCGGAAAAGGGAAGAGCGTTTCCGCTCTATAAGGGCCGCAACCACATAGGGAGAAGCTACAAGATGGAGGTATGTATCAGTGAGGATACGGAGGTCGGAAGAGATACTCACTGTACCGTAATCTATGACGAGAGATGGAATCAGTTCCATATCCTGGAGGGACGGAGGACGGTGACTTACCGGAACGGAAGAAGGCTTGCCGGACAGGAAGAACTGACCGACGGCGACATCCTGCAGCTTGGAAACAGCCGCCTGGAATTCCTTGCATACTGCAAGGAGGACAGACGGTGGAAATAAAACGAAAAAGACAAGGAGGAGCAGAATGAAACGAAAATTTTTAGGGATTCTTATGACTGTGGCGCTGCTTTGCCATACATTTGGCGGAATGGTGTTTGCGGCGGGGGATGCCGGCGTTATACCAGCGCAGGACACTGTTCACGTGAAGTACCAGATTTTTTCCGGAATGGCGGCCAGTTCCCAATATACTGGCTGGATGGACTGGAAGCAGGACGGAGCCGTAAGCGAGGCGGGGAGTGAAAATGAGCGTCTGGAAGCCATCAAGATCAGTCTGGAGAGTCCCACTGCTACAGGGAGCATTGAGTATCAGACCTTTGTGCAGGGCTATGGCTGGCAGTCCTGGTGCAAAGACGGAATGCTGGCAGGAACTATAGGCCAGGCAAGGCGGACGGAAGTCATCCGGATTCGTCTGACAGGCGAGCTGAGCGAGCAGTATGATGTCTATTACCGTCTCAACATGCAGGGCTATGGCTGGCTCGGCTGGGCAAAGGACGGGGAGAATGCCGGAAGCGAAGGAAAAGAAGTGAAGGGTATTCAGATTCAGCTCGTGTCGAAAGGCGCTGCGGCGCCCGAAGGTACGGGGAAGCGGCCCTTTGTGACGGTAAATTACACCCTGATCGGAACCAAGATGGAGATCAGTGAGACAGGAACCGTTGACTTTGGAAAAATTCCGGCGGAAGACAGAAGCCGGGTGACGGAGCTGGTGCTTGGGGAGGGGATTACCTGCATTCACTATAAGGGAAGAACAGAAGAGACGGAACCGTCCTTCCCTGAATTGACGACGGTGAGTCTTCCGACTACCTTGACAGAATCAGTGAAATCGGGTTTCTTGGAACAGCCCTTTAGCCAATGTAATAAGCTGACGACGGTTCATTTTGCAGCGGGAACAAAGGTGATTCCGGATGATCTGTTTTATGAGTGCAGCGGCCTAGAGAGTGTGACGCTGCCGGAGGGATTGGAAACCATCGGAGCGGCAGCCTTTATGCACACTTCGTTAAAAAGCATTCAGATTCCGGAAAGTGTAACGGTCATCGGCGGAGAGGCATTTTCCTGTACAAAGCTGATACAGGCGACGATCCCGGAGTCGGTCACGGATCTGGAATATGATGTATTCGCGGCTTGTCATCAGTTAAAAGCCGTGGCGTTGCCGAAAGGCTTAAAAAGTATTGGAGAGTCAGCCTTTCATTCCTGCGAGGCATTGGAAACTGTTGCGCTGCCGGAGGGCCTTACAGGCATTGGACGCACGGCCTTTGCATATTGTAAGAGCTTAAAAACACTTATAATACCAAGCAGCGTGAAAAAGATTGGAAATCAAGCTTTCATTATCTGTGAAAGTCTGGAAAACCTGGAGTTCCCGGAAGAGGCAGAAATAGATGTGGGAGAAGTGTTTGATGACTGTATAAGCTTAAAAACCGTGAAGCTTCCGAAAACTCTTACCAGGCTGAGCGCAGACTTCTGGGGCTGCACGGCTCTGGAGGAGATTGAAATTCCGGAGTCCGTAAAGGCTTTGGAGGAAGACGTCTTTCACGAGTGTACCAGCTTAAAGACAGTGACGCTGCATGAAGGACTGGAAACCATTGGCCCTCGGACCTTCTACAATTGTACCAGCCTGGAGCGCCTGGATATCCCGGCCAGCGTGACTGCCATAGACAAAGCGGCCTTCGAGGGCTGCAGCCTGGAAAAGCTGGTTCTCGGCGTCTATAAAAATTCTTATGCCGAAAAATATTGTGTGGAGAATAACATCCGCTATGAGCTTCTGGCGGAGGCCGCCGTTGGGGCGCCGGAAGTAAATACCGGAGTGGTGAAGGACGAAGGGGCAAAGCAGACAGCCGAAAGTGTGGCCTTAAAGGGCTTCGAGGACTTTGTTCAGAAGATGCTTGAAACGATCCTTGGAGATGACAGGGAACAGGCCATTGAAAAAGCAAAGAATGATTTACATGCGGCAGCGGAAGATATTCATATCTATGTCCAGGGCTATCTGGATATCGCGCTGAAGGAGTATCAGACGTCCGGAGACGACAAAGCCATTTCCATGGACATTACGCCGAAGGTCCGGGTAGTGGCGTCCACGGCCGGCAATGCCCAGGACATCGTCTTGAAGGACGGTGGAGGAAAGACGAAGAATGCGGTGGAGTACGGAACGGCAAAAAAGGCAGAGGTGAAGGAGGCGGAAGTCAGCGTAAGGCTTCCTCAGGATTTTATCACGAAAGACAACACGTCGGTATATGTGAAGCATCAGGCGGCAGGTGGAACCTATTATTATAGAAGCAAGGCGAACAGAGACGGCCTTCTGACCTTTGTGACGAGACATGGATTCAGCCCCTTCACAATTTTGCTGAGTGCGGATGTGGATGCGCTTGTGGGGGACACCGGCTATGATACACTGCAGGAAGCTGTAGATGTGGTTGGAGACGGAGGAGCGGTGACGATCCTTCGGGATCATCTGACGGCGAAGGTGAGCGGGGAGAAGACCTTTACGCTGGATACGGACGGCCATGTGGGTGTGTCCCTCACGGCGGCAGAAGGGTACATCCTTAAAGATAACGGCGATGGTTCCTATACCGTATCGGAGGCTGGCATGACGGCCAAGCTGCAGTTCAAGTCCCATATCCAGTCCTTAGACTGGGAGAAGGACTGGGCGGAGAGCGGTGAAGTCAGCGGAACCATGCATCAGGCCAAACGGCTGGAAGCGGTCCGCATGAAGATCGAGGATCCGACAACCTCCGGGAGCATTCAGTATCGGACTCATATTCAGTCTATTGGCTGGGAAGAGGGCTGGAAGCAGGACGGACAGGACAGCGGGACGACCGGGAAGAAAAAGCGGTTAGAGGCCATTCAGATTCAGTTGACGGACGGGCTGGCAGTAAAGTACGACTTGCATTACCGGGCTTACGTCCAGAGCTACGGTTGGCTTGGCTGGGCGAAGAACGGGAACAGTGCGGGAACGGAGGGACTTTCCAAACGGATGGAGGCCATTGAGGTCCGGTTGGTGAAAAAGGGAAGCGCGGCTCCCGGAAGCAGTCAGAATGCCTTTGTGAAAAAGGGCCAGACGACAGGAATCAATTACCGCACCCATGTTCAGACCTATGATTGGATGGACTGGGTGAGCAACGGAAAGAAGGCCGGGACGGAAGGAAAGGCCAAACGGCTGGAAGCCCTTGAGATTCAGCTTGCAGGTTTAGATGTTTCCGGCGGCGTGCGCTATCGTTCCCATGTTCAGTCCTTTGGCTGGGAGAAAGAATGGAAGCAGGACGGCGCCCTCAGCGGGACGACGAAGAAGTCCAAGAGGCTGGAGGCAATTCAGATTGAACTGACCGGGGAGGCCGCGGATCGATACGACATTTACTATCGTGTTCACGTCCAGACCTATGGATGGCTTGACTGGGCAAAGAACGGGGACAGCGCCGGAAGCGAAGGGCTTTCCAAGAGACTGGAGGCCATTGAGATCTGCCTGGTGGAAAAAGGCGGCGCGGTGCCCGGAAAAACGGACAGAAGCTTTATAAAGAAGTAAGAGGACAGGCGAAAAGCAGGCTGTCAGGCAGAAAAAAGATAGGCCCGACAGTCTGTGAAAAGCCTTAATGATGAGGAAGCAGACAAGGAGGAGTGACATGAAACGAAAGCTTTTAGGGATTCTTCTGACGGTGGCGCTGCTTTGCCAGACTCTTGGCGGTATGGTCTATGCGGAAGAAACAGCAGGAGAACCTGCGGAGACGGAGGCAGTTGACCTGACTGCCGAGGATCAGGCTGTTCAGGAAACAGCCGGTTTCAAGGTAATCGATGCTGTGGACAAGGTGATTGCGGCTGCGGATCAGGCGGCCGGAGATAATGCCGCTACGGTAGACGCTGCAGATGCGCAGGGAGACACGGAGACGCCGGTGGAAGAGGCTGAGAATCAGACGCCGACGGATACGGAGGAAGCAGATCAAAAAGGAAACAGCGAAGTCCCGGAAACAGGTGAAGCCGGTGAAAAAGTTTCTGATGAAGGCGCTTCCGATGAAAAGGGGGCGGAAAAAAGCGACGTCGTAAATACGGAAATAACCTCCGGAAGTGATTCGGAAAGCGCTTCGGAGGTAAAGAAGCCTGCCATGAAGGCGGCGGTGAACGCTCCTGCGCCGCAGGCGGACAGCCAGTACGACACGACAAAGCCTGTGATCGAGAAGATCGAGTTCCCACAACAGGGACAGACGCTCAAAAAGGGCGATGTCGTGAACTTGTATGTGTACGCCTATGACGCGGACAGCGGAATCAAGTCGGTGGAGGCAAGATTAAACAACAACTATCCTACCTTTTCCTATAAT
>CAJUOF010000293.1 GCA_910587905.1 uncultured Lachnospiraceae bacterium | reverse complement strand
TTCTCAATCTGCTCGGACTTCTGATCGCTCTGGCGGCAGGCGTTCTGGGCGTTTTCGGAAAGAGCCAGGATGACAAGAAAAAGGCCGCAGAAAAAGCGGCGGGCATCGTGGCAGCGGTTGCGGCCCTTGTGACCTTCGTCCTGACGCAGCACATGACAGGCGAGGTGGTCATTGCGGACAAATGGACCGTTCTGATGCTCCTGTATGCGGCAGCGGGTATCGTGCTTCTGGGGCTTGGAAAGCTCAGGAAGGTATCCCGGATGTCGAAGTAAACCTTCACAGCAGAGGAAGAAAAAAAGCTCCGCCCCATTCATGATAAAAAGTGGATGGGGCGGAGCTTTTTTCCACAAGCAAATTTTGAAGATCAGCGATTTTTCACCTGCTTCACTCCGTAACGGAGGGCAGGCCCCACGATCACGGAGACGATGATCTTGGCCGCATCACCGGGAAGGTAGGGAATGACTCCGGCCATGAGCCCGGCACCAAAGGACAGCTTCATCTGGAAACAGAGCCAGACGGTGCCGAAGAGATAACAGACGATCGTCCCGAGGACCATGCCGGCAATGTGGAGATAATATTTTTTCGGAAACCGGTCAATGAAGAAGCCGGCGACGACAGCCATAAAAATAAAACCGATCAGGTAACCTCCCGTGGGGCCGACCAGTTTCGCCGGGCCGCCGGCGAAGCCGGAAAATACGGGGAGCCCCACCAATCCCAAAAGCAGATAGATCAGGTAACTCAGTGTCCCGGCCTTCATGCCCAGCACGTACAGGGTAAGGTAGACGGCCAGGTTGGTAAAAGAGATCGGTACGGGGCTTATGGGAAGGGGGATCGCCAGCGGACCTAACATGCAGGTGACGGCGGTCATGACGCCGATCAGGGCCATGGTGATCAGGGGAAGCCGGGGGGATTTTTCAGATACAGTTTTTTCCATTTGAAAGGGACTCCTTTTTCTATGTATTTGTTTTTGATTTTTTGTGCCTGGTCAAAATGTTAACCTAAAATCAAAAACTGTTGACAGTATAAAATAAAATCCACATAATGTCAATCAAAAATAATAAAAGGTTTACATTTGAGACATAAAAACTATCCATCAATCGTTTTAGATTTGATCAAGTTTTCGGATTTCTCTCCGAAAATCCTCCAGATAGCGTCTGGTAAGGTTCAGGTATGTTTCTACGTCCTCCTTGGGCCAGCCGTCGAAAATTCGGTTTTCCGCTTCGATAATTTTTATGGCAGTATGTGTTGCGAGCCGGCAGCCTTTTTCTGTAAGGAGAACTCGCTTTTGTTTTCCTCCGACCATCTCCAGGCGGAGAATTTCGCACTGCTCCAGCTTACGGATCGCTGAATGGATGGTCTGCTTGCTGAGACCTGTCAAGTGGCAAATATCCTTAAGGAGACAGCTTCGCCCATCTCCACCGCTGCAGATGGTATATAAAATCTGCATAGCACTGTCCGAGAGCCCCAGTTTGAGGGCCATTTCGTGGTAGGCGGCGTCTGTTTCACTGATTAGATGGTTAAAGCGTTTGATATCCCTGGAAGAGCGTATCGTCATATGCAGGTTCTCCTTCTCATGCCTTTTCTGCCAGCAGCCATGCCATGATGTGGATAGCCTGCTGGAAGCCGCCCTCTGCGATCAGCTCTTCAATCTCGGCAGCAGAATGCTTCCGGATATTCAAAAACTCTGTCTCGTCCAAATGCTGCCCGCCGGCCCGCCTACAGCCCTTTGCTGCAAAAACGTAGGCATAGTTGTCCGCGATCGTGGCGTTGGAGGGAACCGTGATCAGATGCTTCCAATTCTCTGAGGTATATCCTGTCTCTTCCAGCAATTCTCTTTTGGCGGCGGCGAGTGCATCCTCGGACGGTGTCTGGGAACCACCGCTTGTCCGATATTCTCTGCCGTCGCTTCGTTCAATGCCGCCTGCCGGAAATTCGGTTGTCACTTCCCCGATTCCCTGCCGGAACTGCCGTACACAGAGATAGTTTCCGTCTTCGTCGGAGGCGACAATCACCACATAGTCTCTGCGGCTGTAGCTGTAAAAAGGCTCAAATACAGTCCCGTCCGGAAACTGGTAGGCAGACCGGCGGAAATCAATCCACTCATCCTGTACGAGATGCTCTGTGCGGATTTCTTTCCACTCCAAGTTTTCTTCATTCATGGTTAAGCTCCTTTGTGGTATATGATCCGCCTCCTATCATAACAGAATTTTGGCCAAAAGACCATGATTTTTTGGAATCGGACAATTTCCCAAAAGGATATTGACAGGAAAATAAAAAGTATCTATAATGAGGGTCGCAATCACAAAAATACTTTTTGGATATCAGTGAGGAGATGACAGCTTTGGCAAAAAGTATGACGGAGGGACGGCCGTTTCGATTGATTTTGCAGTTTGCCCTTCCACTATTAGTTGGAAATCTGCTGCAGCAGACCTACAATATCATTGATGCGGCCATTGTGGGACGGGTGTTGGGTGCGGATGCGTTAGCCAGCGTCGGTTCCACCAGCAGTGTCCAGTTCATGGTGCTGGGCTTTTGCATCGGCTGCTGTACTGGTTTTGGCATTCCGGTGGCAAAGTGCTTTGGGGCAGAACGGCTGGAAAAGATGAAACATTACATATTCAACGGGGCGGCCCTGACGGGCATGGTGGCGGTAGTCTTAACGGCGCTCTGTGTTCTGCTCTGTCCTTGGATTCTCCGGATTCTTTCCGTATCGGAGGAGCTTTACGGGAATGCGTACCGCTATCTGTTGGTGATCTTCTTAGGACTTCCGTTTACCCTTCTCTACAATCTGCTGGCCAGTGTTTTGCGGGCGGTGGGAGACAGCCGGACGCCTTTTATCTTTCTGGTGATTTCGGCGGGATTAAATGTTGTCTTGGATCTGCTCTGTATCATTGGTTTTGGCTGGGGCTGCGCGGGGGCAGCCATTGCGACCGTTGCTTCCCAGGCAGTCAGTGGGATTTTGTGTTTCTTCTTTATATATAAGAGGGTAGAGCTTCTCCATCCCGGCAGGGAAAACTGCCATCTGGAGGGGCATACCTCAAAGAGCCTTCTCTCCATGGGCCTTCCCATGGGATTTCAGTTTTCCATCACGGCCATCGGAAGCATGGTCATGCAGTCGGCAAACAATGGATTGGGGAGCGTGTATGTCTCCGGATTTACAGCGGCCCTCAAGATTAAGCAGTTTGCCATGTGTCCCTTTGACGCCATTGCCTCGTCTGTGTCCGTCTTCTGCGGACAGAATTTGGGAGCCGGAAGACTGGAGCGGATTCGTCAGGGGGTAAGAGAGGGGATTGTCATTGCCGTTTCCTATGGAATTCTTGCGGGGCTGGTGCTGATTTTTGGAGGAAGGATTCTCTCGATGATGTTCGTGAGCGGGGAAGCCTCCAAGGTTTTGGATGCGGCGGCCAAGTATCTGCGCTATCAGGGATATTTTTTCTGGAGCCTGGGGATCCTCAATGTGGTTCGACTGAGCATTCAGGGGCTGGGCTATGCGGGACGGGCCGTATTCTCCGGTGTGGTGGAAATGATAGGGAGAAGTGTGGTCAGCCTCTGCTTTGTGGGTGCCTTCGGTTATACGGCAATCTGCCTTGCAGATGAGACGGCCTGGGTATCGGCCTGTCTCTATTTGATACCGATGTATGCATTGTGCATGCGGCGGACCGCAAGAAAGCTTGGGCAGGTATGAGAAGAGAGTAAGAGACGCATAAGAAGAGGTATGCACAAGCATAAAGAGAAGCGTGGGAGGAAGCCTTTGACATGGAACAGAAGAAGGGATTTTATAGAAACTTTTTTTCCATCTATATCGCCTTGGTGCTTCAAAACGTGATCACCCTGAGTGTCAACCTCGCAGACAATATGATGCTCGGCGCTTACAGCGAGGTTTCCCTGTCGGGGGTGGCCGCCGTCAACCAGATCCAGTTTGTCTTCCAACAGATGACGATGGCTCTGGGAGAGGGGGCTGTGATGTTCTGCAGCCAATATTGGGGAAAAAAGCAGACAGAGCCCATGAAGCGGATCATGGCCACGGCCATGTGGACCGGGCTTTCCGTGGCTGCCTTCCTCTTTCTTCTGGTGTCCGTTTTCCCGTATCAGGCGGTGGGGCTCTTTACCACAGATGTGCCGATCATTGAGGAGGGAGTGCGCTACATCCGCCTGATCCGATTTACCTACCTGTTTTTTGCCCTGACGCAGCTCCTTCTGGCCTCCCTTCGCAGTGTGGAGGTGGTTCGGATCGCCCTCTATCTCTCCGTCATGGCATTCTTCGTCAACTGCGGCATCAACTATGTGCTGATTTATGGGAGATTCGGTGCGCCGGAGCTGGGCGTTGCCGGGGCGGCTATCGGCACGCTGGCTGCCAGGGCTCTGGAATGTGCCGTTTTGATTTACTACGTGGCGAAAAAAGATCGGCGGCTGCGCCTTAAGGTTCGGGATTACTTCCGGGTGGATAGGCAGCTTTCCAAGGATTATTTCCGGGTGACTACGCCGGTCTTTTTTGTCCAGAGCTTGTGGGGCTTAAATACAGCTCTCCAGACCGTGGTCCTGGGCCACATGACGGCGGCCGCCATCGCGGCCAACAGCGTGGCCTCCACTCTGTTTTTGATGGTGAAATCCACGGCGGTTGGGGCGTCGGCCACAGCTTCTGTCCTGATCGGAAAAGCCGTCGGCATCGGGGATATGGGAGAGGTGAAAGCGCAGGCGAAGAGACTTCAAAAGATGTTCCTGTTGATCGGAGTTTGCTCCGGTATCCTTCTCTTCTTCCTCCGGATTCCGATCCTGAGCCTTTATGACCTGTCGTCCGGAACCAAGGAAATGGCCAATACCTTCCTGATCATCTTAAGTGTGGTGTGCGTCGGCATGTCCTACCAGATGCCCACCAACAACGGCATCATCCGGGGTGGCGGCCATGCGGGATTCGTGGTCAAGATGGACCTAATCAGCATCTGGGGCATCGTCCTGCCCCTGTCCTTCTTCATGGCTTTCGTGGTGAAGGCCTCACCGGTGGTGGTGGTCTGCTGCCTCAATGCAGACCAGATCTTCAAGTGCGTCCCCGCCTTTTTGGAGGTCAACTATGGAAATTGGGTCAGAAAGCTGACGAGAGAGTGAGAGATTTTTCATGTCCATTCGTTTGTTTCGGTACAGGCGGGATTGGGAAACCGTCCCCTCCCCTGCACCAGTCGCTGTCCGTCATGCCGCTCCTGCGGTATTCAAGCACCAGTTGGTATTGTTCTTCCGCTGGTTTTCTGGCTGCACGCATAATGACTACCTCCATTCATCACTGTTTGCAAGCAGGTTTGAATTGTAAAATGCTTGCATTGTAGCCATTATTCCATACCTGGAAGCAGATTGAAATCCACCCTTAAATTAAGTGTTTACGAATTTACTATTAATTCTTCGTGTAAAATATTATATTTTTCGTGCAGATAGCATATACTGTAATCACCAGCAGGAAATACCGTAAGGGTATACCCATTATGCCCCGGGAACATGGGCAGGAACAATGAAAGGAGATAGTGATATGGCGGGCTCTACTACAAACATCAGCATCCGCATGGATTCAGACCTGAAAGCGCAGGCTGACAGGCTGTTTGGGGAACTCGGCATGAACCTGACAACGGCGTTCAATATTTTTGTCCGCCAATCTCTCCGTGAGGCGCGGGCTGAAC
>CAJUOF010000292.1 GCA_910587905.1 uncultured Lachnospiraceae bacterium | reverse complement strand
TCCGCCGTCAGGTAAGAAGCTTTGTTGATGGCTTATCTGTCATTAACGAAAACTTTACAACCCAAGATAACTCTCCTATTCTTTCCTTACTTTATAATTGGAAAAAAGAGTCTCTTTTTCATATCAACATGTTAAACTACTTAACAAGCTCTGAGTGTCCTCCTGATTTATTTAAATACGCCGAAAAACTTTTGAATTTTCCGACCATAACATCTGTCCCTGTTTTTCAAACTTTTTTCCAATCATTGTTATCAACTAATATACAGACAGACTCTCTCAAATTTTTATTAGATTATTTATCAGAAATTACATTCCCTGTATATACATATACTTTTTTCATTGCCTTATGTGAATATTGTCAGTTTTCCTTACAGGGTATCGAAGACATCCTTTCAGCATATATAACAGAAAATTCCATTCACATGAAATGTCCCAACAAATTCTCCCAAGATCCGTTGAAAACCGAACGTCAGAATGCGGATATTCTTGGAAATGCGTTACTTCACACCTTTGTTTCTTATCTTCCTTCATCATTTCCCATGCCGCCTTTTGATAATTCATTTATGATAAATATTAATCCTATGAACGAAACCGCTCAATCCTTGCAATTTAAACAAAGTTCAAGCGGCTTGGCTTATTATGAAAACATTCTCTGCTGATATCCCTCTAAGGATACACCGATCAGGTGTAATTGACAGGAGTACTTTCAAAATCGTGCCTGATCGGTGTTTTTCAAATGAACGTCTTCTGAATACTCAAACCGCCCCTAACAATCCCTCGTTCCGCATCAATCCCTTAAGCTCCCACTCCTCATCGTTCCTCCATTCCACCTGTCTGCTTTCCCGGTCATAATAATACACATGGCCGGAGAGCTGGTCCATTGGCAGAACCTCTTCTCGGTTTACTTCCTTCACCATCTGGTTCAGGGCCTTTGCGGGGAGCCGTCCGTCGTCCGGTATGAGGATTAATTCATGGACGCTAGAGGGGATCAGGAACAGGTTGCTCCCCATTTTCTTTGCATATTCCTCCAGCATACCGGGTAACAGGATCCCGGCGGCCCCATAAAACCGGCTCCGGTTGGTGAACACCGCCATGGAGGGAGCCCCTTCGTCTGCTCCGGGAAGAAACGTCATTCCAAGGGCCTCCGGAATGCTCTGGATGGTGTAGCCGTCCTGTTCCAGGTTCTTTAACGCCTGACGGTGCAGCTCTTCTTCGGAGATCCCCCACTGCTCGAATACCGGTCGTTCTATGCGGATCGTCCCCTGTTCCAGTCCACACTCCATCCGGGCCGCATAGACCACGGCCAGGTCCAGAAATCTCCGGTGTACCAGCCTTGGAATGAGTCTCCGGTTTTCGATACAGGAAAGTAACTGCGGCCGGATGTAGGGACGTATCTCTTCCCAGTCCTCCATACGGCGGACCATCTCCCGAAGCCCATGGTTCTGCTCCTCCCGGCTCCGATAAGTCTTTAACATTCCTTCCACACACAGGTCCACATAGCTTTCTCCGGTCTTCAAAGTGTTTTTGTCCTGACCGGGTTCTTCCTGACTGGCTTCTTCCATCGGCCCCGGATACAGAACGGCTGTAAGAACATCCCCGGCTTTCCGGACGGAGAATCCTTCTGCCTCTACTCCATTGTTCTTTAAGACGGTCCTTTTCTCCACCTCATAGCTCTCTCCGAGTTTCTCCGATAACCGTTTCCTGATCTGTTCCATCAATGCTTCTGATCTCATTGTGATCTCCTTTCTCATTTGGTGATGTCTGCACCGGCAGATATCCCTGTCTGCTCATTAGTTCCTGATCGTGTACTCCTGATCTTTGATGGGAATCCCAAAGGACATCCGGGATTCCCATCTTTTGTAATGCCGAAAATGCACCTTCCTCATGCTGCCTGTTTCGGTTTGGTGCGTCTCAGGCTCCGCATGGCCTTGTCGTAGACTTCCTTTGTCATGACGTTTAATCCGTGGAGCTGATACCTCGCAAGTACCGCCTCCAGGGTCACTCCGGTCCGCTCTAATTCCTGCAGGAGCGCCTTTCGCTGGGATTCGGACAACCGTCCGGCCGGTTCCTCTTCTTTGACGGGGACGCTGCCAGTTGAAAGTTGGCCGTTCCCCAGCGTATAGACCACTGTCCCCCTTCCATTTACGATAACCAGTTCTGCTATCTCCCGGCTATCCCCATATGCAATGTGGCGGACGGTAAAGCGGTCGTAAGTCGTGTAACGGTCCCCCTTCTGAATCACCTGTACCTTTCCTGCAGGAATCCAGATGAAAGGAGCCGTGTAGAGCTCCCTTCCGATTCCCCAGTTGAAGCAGGCCCGTTTGAAGGAATCGCTGGCCTGGCCTTTTTCCTTCTCCGTATAGCTGGTAGTCCCCACGTCCTGTTTGGCGACCCATTCCTGCTTTTCTCTGTCATAGACCTCCACCGTACAGTAAAGGTTCCCGTCAATGCTCTGGTGGGTGCGTCTCCATCCAAAGGGCGTAAAGGTCTCGTCCAATATTTTCTGGTCTACCCTTGCGTCTTTGTAGAGAAGGAGGGAGACTCCTTTCTCATTGACGGTGGAGACCCGGCATTCGATCTCATCTGCTGTCAATAACCGGATCTGTACGGCATGGGGCAGAGGGGGTTTTTCTGCAGGAACCGTCCCTTCTCTGGTCAGAGCCATTTTATCCACACTCTTTGGGGAAGAGCCTGACTCTTTTCCAGCTTCTTTTCTTTCTGATTCCATAGGAGAAGGCTCTGCTTCTGACTGGAAAGAAACCGGCTGTTCCGCCTGATCTCCTTTTCCTACGGCTTTGCCTTTTCCTCCGCCAGCCGGCCTGACGGTTTTCGCCCTCTTCTCTAATTCCTCTTTAACATCCATCTCATTCCTCCGTTCTGCTCCGTTTCAGGAACATATATAGGGTCCAAGCATGAGAAAAGAGCCGCCATGGAATAGTTCATTCCCATTCCATAACGGCCTCTTTCCCATAAGATGAAGCTCTCTTTTATGCTGTTTCTTATCTGGCGGCTCTGCAGTCTGCTGACTTAAGCTGCCTTGACCGAAAACCTCCGAGAAGAGATCTCCCGTTTGTACTGGTCATAGATCTCCGGTTTTTCTTCCTTCAGCCGTTTTTCATCCAGACGGTTCATGGAGACGGATTTCCAGGACACCCGGTAATTCTCATTCTCGGCGGAGGATATCTCCCCAAGGTAGACCTTGAGTTCCTGCTCGATCTGCCTCTTCTCGGTCTCCATCCGCTCCATTTCCTCCAGAAGCTCCTGCCTCCGCTTCAGGCGGTCGTCAAAGCCGACCAGGGGAATCGTCTCTGCCCTGGAAGCGCCAAAATAGGCGGAGATGGCCGTGTCAGCCGCCTCTGAACCGTCCGGGGCAGGAAGCACCCGCTTCAATACGTGGTTGTTCCAGAAATCGGATTCGATCTTTACCAGGTCGGCAAGCATGGTTTCGTCCCGCTCCATCTTATAATATTTGAACTCTCTTCCGTAGATCAGGACGGCGATGTACCAGGCGTCAGCATGGCAGACCTGCATGTAATGGGCGCACTGGATCTGGTAATGGAGGGGGATCTTCCCCTTCTCCCAGTGCTTCGCCATGAACGGGCTTGCGGTCTTGCATTCCAGTCCGGCCCGCTCCCCGACCACCAGACGGTCCACATCTGCCAGCATCCAGGGATGGGCTTCGTCATAGAACATGGCGTTGGCCCGACGGACCTTCTTCCCGGTCTCTTCCATGAACCTTTTTGCCACATAATCCTCGAACTCCCGGCCCTGCCTCATGGCTTCGTTATCAAGCTCTTCTGTATCGTCTGTGGTCTTGTCCAGATACACTTCCATGGCGGAGCGGTAAGGGTTCAGGCCGCAGACGGCTCCCGCATCGGAGCCGCCGATCCCCTTCTTCCTGTGGCAGAGCCATTCTGTCTTGTCCATATTTCGTGTGGATATCAGTTTCTTCATAAATAATAAACCCTCTTTCTTTCCTCGATATTGGTTTATCTTTTTGGATTCTTTTCTTCAGGATTTCCTTTCCTTCCGAAATCCTTTACGCTGCCCGCACCATCTGGTAAGCCTTATCAATGAGCGGGTTCCCCTCGATGGTCTTTGCGAACAGGTTCTCCTTATAATTAGCGCTCCTTCTGAGGGGCTTTGCGTGGGTGGCAAAATCGGAGACTGCATTGATGAAGCGGTAGGCGTTCTTCCCCACGCCTTTCAGGTCAGGTGCGTCAAAGTACCGCATCTTCATGTCCTCCTGCAGACGCTTCATGTTCCTCGCCTGCTGGGGCGTGGAGCCATCCTCCGAGGGGAGCAAGACCTCGATATACTCCATCACTGCCTTGTCGGTCAGTGTCTTCTTCCGGAGAAGCTCAAACTCTTTTCCAAGGGCGTCCATGTAGGCGGACGCCAGGAAAAGGGTATCCTCTGCCTCCTTTAATTTCCCCTGGATGTCTCCTGTATGGTTCATGGACCAGGAGCGTTTTGCGGTCGCCAACGCCAGGTTCAGGGTGTTGCAGCACACCACCCGGATGGGTGTGAGTGCAATCCGGACAGCCCCGCTCCCGTCGTGGGTGTTGGAGAACACCAGATAGGGGCTGATCCGTTCCCCGCCGATGATGTACTCGTGGGGGAGATGGGCCAGGAGCCAGACCTTCCTCCCGCCAAGGAGGGAACCGGCGGTCTCATAGCGCACTCCTTCCCCCAGCAGTTCATCGGTGAAGGCGAAGGCTTCCTCATTCTGAATGACCTTGTAGCGGTCGGTCACTACTCCGAGTACCCTCCGGTCGCTGTCCCGGACATTGGCCTTATAGCCTTCGATCCGTTCTTCCGTCTCCGTATAGATCGGCTCCTGCAAAACCCTCCAGTCAAGCCCCGCCAGCCGTAGGGCGTCACTGGAAGAGGGGGCTGTCAGGACCTTCGTCCCCAGCCCATGCCATGGGGTCTCCCTTACATAAAACATGCTCTCTACATTTGCTGCCATAAATGAATTCCTCCTTTGATCGGTTGTGTTTTTTTACAGAAACATCAGGTTTATTTTTTCTTCCTCTCAACCATCGTCCTTTAATCATCGTCCTTCAGGATCTCTTCTGCGATAACAACGGCTGCACTCAACAGTGCGAGGATGATCGCTCCCACGGCCCTCACCTCCTTCCCAACGGGTATCCCAAAATCGTCCGGCCTGTTCCATTCCTATGCCAGCGGCTTCAGGAGTTTATAAGGCTCCACCTCAAGAGCCTCCGCCAGATAGAAGAGGATCGGCAGGCTCGGAGGGTTGTCAAAGCAGGAGGTCTCCAGAATGGAAATGTATTTGGGTGAGCAGTCCACCCGGTCGGCCACCTGCACCTGGGTCATCTCCAGACGGTTCCGATAATACCGGAGGTTTAAAGAGAGGGTCTCATAAAACCTTGCCTGTGCAGGGGTCGGATGTTTGGGGTGGCCCATAAACTCCCCTCCCCTCTGCCACCTCCGTGGCCTTTCTTGTCCGTATCCACCCGAACCTCTCCGCCAAGCTTACATACTCCCTGTCCCCAAGGATGATGTGGTCTATGACAGGAATCCCCATCAGCTCCCCCGCCTTCTTCATCTGCCTGGTCAGCTGGATGTCCTCCTCACTGGGCTCTGCCTCCCCCGAAGAGTGGTTGTGGAACACCAGGAGACAGGCGGCGTTGCTCAACACCGCATGCTTAAAGACCTCCCGCATGTTTAACGGGCATTCGCTGATCGTTCCAATGGCGATCCGTTCCAGGCTCAGGGGCTTCATTCCTGTATCCATGCAGCACACCACACAGCATTCCCGGTCTGCACCGTCCAGAAGGAGCCTCCCAAGCTCCTCTGCCTTTTCAACGGTCGTGATCTTCCGGCTGCTGTACCGGACTTCCTTTTCCCGGACAGCCGAGAGCCGGATCACCGGTATGAAGGTATCCGGATCGGCCTCTTTCCTCTGCCATTGCTCCACTTCTTCCTTCCATGGTTCCTCTTTCCGTTTTTCCATGATCTCTCCTTTCTGGTATCCGGCAGAGAAGGGCTTACCCTCTACCGGATGAACTGTAGTGCCAGAGTGCTTCCGGCACTGGTTTTCTGCAACAAAAAAAACGACAGGAGAGTTTATTTCCTGTCGCCTTCATTATAATAGTATACAATTATTAACTGTTCTTTTTCCATTAAGTAAAACAAGCAATGGACATTAACCGGCCTTCACAAAGCAAAACAATGAAAACTGGTATCTGCAGTTTGAATACCGTCTCGAACGGTTATGGATTTTTATCAATCCTTTCCTGAAACTCTAGCATCTTCGCTCTGCAGATACCGTTCAACTGACTCAAGAAATTCCCTTGCCTTCTCATACTGTTCTTCTGCGTCTTGCTTTGATACAAGAAAGAAATCCGCATAATCTGTATTGTTTCTGATTTGAAATGCCTGACTGATATATTTTGAAAACCGTTTATCAAGTTTTCCTGTTTTTATATATTCTTTCTGAAAATAAGAGATGACTCCTGCATGTTTTGAAAAGTCCTGTCCATCTATAGCCAGCAGCGCACGTACCGCACAAAACATTGCATAATAGGAACGTCCAATAGAATCCTTATAGCTTCTGTTTTGTAAAAGCACTTCGGATGAATGGAGCCTTTCCCTTGCCATTTCCAAACGATACCGCACTAATTCCTTTTTATTTTCAGGCAACAATCTCCACACCCTCTTTCTGGATATTCCGATAATAAGGCAGGTCATCCTTGTATTTTTCAAACTCTTCTAATGGAATCACCGTTGGAGAGACAATCGTCCCATATTCCAGCTCCAGTTCAGAAGAAATATCCCATACCTTTTTCAATTGCTCCTGCAAAAACCGGCGCTCTCCGTGTACAATTGCCACAATATCAATATCGGAATCCGGCTGACCGTCTCCTCTGGCATAGGAACCATAAAGCAGAATCTTTACGATATCTTCTCCATAAACAAGATGGTATGCTTCTGTTATCTGCCGTAAAATCATGTCCAGCTCTTTTCGGGTACACATAAGCCACAAAGCCCCCTTCCTTTATTTATTGTACCATGGGGATTTCTGATATACAACTGCGAAAAAGGCGAAACCCCGAAGGACTCCGCCAAATGCTGAAAGACCTGATAGCAGGGAAATTGTCATATAGAACAATATTCTTCCAGTTTTATAAAATTTAAGATATCTGTAAAAGGTACAAAATTGGAATCGTTATTGTTTTCAGTACAATTCCACATAGGCGTTTTCGCCATCGTCATCACGCCACAATTCAAGATGTATGAAGTCTTCTCTGCAGGAAGAAAGATCCTGATCATAAAACTCCTCCCGGTTCCCGGAAGTATCCTCAAAGGCAAAATCCCATCTCAAAGTGTCCTTCCCGACTTTACATTTGACACTGGTATTATCCCCGCCACAAAATAGGTTTTCCTCCAGAAGATTCTCTCCCCACTGGTCAGTTCCCGCCGGCGAGGCATAGAATGAACAGATATCCGTTCCGGTTTGATTGGCGATGATCAATTCAACCTCAACGACGGTGCCGGTTTCTACAGCCCCTGATAGCGCATAATAAATCTGTTCCTTCGTCCCTACAAACAGATTTTCTATAACTTCCCCGTCCTCCGTGACCAATGCCCCGTTTTCCAGGCATGTGATTCCGGAATACTGGTCCAGTACGTTGCCGTCAAAATCGACGACTACTCCGTCGGATATAGACATATAAAGCAGGCCGTTTCTGGTGTCTGTATAGAGGTCACCTGTAATGCCAGCACCTTCCGTCGTTTCTATAGTTGTGTCTATGGTTGTTGTCTCTGTTTCCGGATTCGATGTTGTTCCATACTCTGCTCCTGATGTCATCGCTGTTTGTTCTTCTTTTTCTTTAAGAGAATTTGGTTTACATGCAACGATCAACAGCGCTGTGAACAGAAAGCCTGTCATGACAATCCATGTTCTTGTTTTCCGCATGTGCGTTTCCTCATATTCCATGGTATGTAATTCAATCTTAATATATATTTGGTCACTTGTCCATTCCCTGGCTAATCTGCAGACGTAGCCCGTGACACTTTTCCGGTAACCCGAACGCACTTTCCCATATAGGTGTCTGGATATAGAATTAAAGCCACTACTGAGGAAGCCCGGCAAGTCGCCGCAAAAGAGCTAATTCATCCGATGTATCCAAATAGTCCACTTCATCGGCCTCCAGGTAGAAAACATCCTCCTCTGTCACCTCCCATTCCCCACGTACAGAGACAGCATCGCCAACTTCAGGAAGCTTTTCCAATGTCCATCCAGCCACCACAATCCTCCGGGCAGGTTTATCGGGCGGCAATTCGGAAACGGTAAATATCCAATCTTCTTCTGACCTTCTTGTTACCCAACCTTCGGTACAAATATCCCTTCCTACAAATTTCTCAGGAGCATCGGCCAAAGCATCAATGTACACATCATGTCTATGTTTTATCACATTATATGCCACAATACAAACAATTGACAAAACCAACAGGGCACCTACCACCACAACCTGTTTATCTTCCGACCATTTCCTCCTCCAGAAGTCTTTGAATCTGCTCTGCCATGCAGTAACAGATGTATTTTGAACAGGCGTTTGCTCGACTGTTTTTGAAGGGATTGCCCTCTTTACACTACCGCAATAAGGACAAAAGTCACTATTCTCCCCTATTGCTTTTCCACAATTAGGACAAAACTTAAATGCTTTGAAGCCATTCTTCTTTACAGAAACAGAGGTATCTTGAACTAGTGTCTGCTTGACTGTCTCTGAAGGAATTGCCCTCTTTACAACACCGCAATAAGGGCAAAAGTTACTATTATCCCTGATTTCTTTTCCACAATTAGAACAAAACATAAATCTTATCCCCCTTGTATCTCTCTCCTTGTATTCAGGCCAGATATGATACTGGCATTTTCTCTTCTCCTGCCGTTTCACCATCCAAGAGCATTTTCAAGCTCATTATAATCCAGCTTTTTCAAATCCTCCTCTATGAGATCCATATTATCCAGGTCTTTCCAAAAGCCACGCATTTGTGCCCTTACGACTTCCATTAAGCCATAATCCTGCATATGCCCTACAAATTCATCTGACGGTTCATAATACTGCCCATCTATCAACAGATAAAATTCTCCCTGAGCCATGCTATAGACAACTGTATTCAGTTCCCCTTCCGAAAGCCGGACGTCATAAAATCCGAAGACAATGGTTTCTTCGTTCGGGTTATAGCTAAAGGAATCCGCATTTCCCTCATTCTCGCCGAGAATCTGGTCAAAACAGTCCTTGATGTTATCATCCGACGGGAAGTTCACAGACAACTGGTCTTCTTTGACCAGGATCCGCCAATAACCACTGTCAAATAAATAGGCTTCCTTCTTATGGTCTCCGGAGGTCTTGCTCAGCAGTTTCTCAGTAATTTCCCCCAATTCTATAAAAGGCAGGAGACGGATCATCCCGTCTTCCCCGACGATAAGACCCTCTGCGCAACAGTACCCGTCATACAGGTAACCATTTTCGAGGCAGACAAGATCAGAATACTCATCTACTACCTCACCGTTCCGATCCACTATCAGCGAATCGCGCGCAAAAAGCTGTTGATTCTTTACATCCACATAGATATCACCTGTGATCACAATGTCTTCCACAGATTCTTCAGGCTCCGGCATGAACCCCGCACCTTTTTCCAATCCTGATGCCAAAACCTTTTGATCTTCTGAAATGGCTTCTTCTGAAACGATTTCAGAAGCTTCTGTTTCTGTCTGTGTACTTTCTTTTGCCGTTTCCGCCGCAGGAGCCCTTTCCGTTTCCGCTGCAGAATCCCTTTGCTGGGACATGTATAACTCCCGGATTGATTCTATGTCGCTGTCATCTGCCGTTTCTTTTCTTCCCGAAGCGGAATCCGGCCCGCAGGAAGTGATCGACATTGCCGTGAGGACAAAAATTGCCACAGCTATCCATTTTTTTATTCTCTGCATGTTCATCCTCCGCCTTCTTTCTCATCTGCAAATTCTCTTGATTTCCTTTGGCCCAAGCATAAATCCCGGAGGGATGGAGCAAAACACCTGGATTTATATATGCCGGATATCCCGGCTACTTCCGGGATTTTATAGTGCGTGGAAAGTCCCCTCTACCGGATTTCGGAATAAGGGCTCAGTCCACCCGCAAAGAGACCTCCATACCAGCTAGAAGGGGACACATTGTACCAACGGCCATCGTAACTTCCGCAGTCCATAGTCAGGAGCCATTCCTCACCGTCCAGCATTACAAAGACAGCGACACTTTTATACTCGTCGCAACCATAAGCTTTACAGAATCTTTTCATACTATCCTTATAGCTTTCAGAACCATAGAAATCATCCAGTTCTTCCGGGTCTATAAATCCCTTCAGTTCTATTTTTGATAAAGTTTTACCGAAAGAATCTGCACGAAATATATCGAGGAACTCTTCGAGAGCTTCTTCCGGGTCCTCCTCGTCCAAAAACGTAATAAAAGCTTTATCTTCACAAATTTCCAATTCATTTTCCATATAAGCTGTGCAATATAAAAGCTGTGTATGCAGACTTGCTGTAATCGCGTTTTGTCTTGCACAATATCGAAGCTGCCTTTCATAATTACTACCGGTCAGTTCATAAACCCG
>CAJUOF010000291.1 GCA_910587905.1 uncultured Lachnospiraceae bacterium | reverse complement strand
TGGAGGAGCCACCCACGAAGGCCACATCTTTGATGGAGGTGTTGGTCACGTCAATGTAATAGAAGCCGGTTTCCGGGATGCTCAGCGTATATTCCCCAATGGAGGAGGAGCCTCCTGGTACGGTGGTCAGGATATCGCCACAGTCTGCACAGATCCGGGCAAAGGAATTCTGGGCGACTGCCGGCTCCTGGGTTTGATAATTCCAGGAGGAGTTCAGATCGGCGGGCAGCATAAACCCGACAGGGAGGCTGAAACAATTTTTATAAAGAGTCACATTACCGTCCGTGTAGAGCGGGGTGTAAAGCTCGCTGTCCAGTTTGTTGGCGGACAGGGTGTACTTGACACCCAGCAAGGATGCCGAGAGCGGGGTTGCACCGGTAAAGCTGTAAGAGTTGGTGTTTCCCTCCAGCCCAAGTGTCTTATAGAGGCTTGTCAGGTGGGCGTTGGCTGTGGAGGAAAAGAGGGAGGCGGAATGATAACTCGCCAGGGCGGCATCGTTTTTCGTCTTCCGGGGTTCTTTCTCTATACGAAATAGACTTGTGTCTTCTGTCTCGATTTGTTTAGCCAGCGTGCGGAAAGAGTTCTGGTTTTCCAAGTAGGCGCTGCGCTTTACGGTGGTAACGCTGGTGATGGCTGTATTCATGCTGGCTTCTATGGCAATCAGGGCGACTGCGAGGATGGCCAGAACCGGCGCATATGCCGTTCTCTTTTTGTGGTAATAGAGGAGTAATGCGTAAAGCCCCACGAAAAAGAGGGTGACATAATAAATTTTAAAATCAAAGGTCTCCTCGGTGATGATGGCCTCGCAGAGGAAGATGAAGGCCGTGACACCCCAAAAGCTTCCGGAAAGCTGAGCAGCCGTACTGGCCCGCAGAGCTCGAAAAGCCTCATAACACATGGTGAGAACCAGGATGATATAGAGGAAGGACTGACGAGCCGGAAGGCTGTTGGGGAAATGAAACCCGTGCCAGACAAAATTGGGGATATTTAAGGAGAAGCCGATCAGCATGACAAAAAGCAGGACTCCTTTTACGATTTTCTCTTTCTTCGAAATCTTCCTGTTCATCATGTAGAGTGGGAGCAGCAAAAGCACACCGACTCCGCAGTAAATGTTGGGATGATGGTCTAAGCCGATCTCCACCTCCACATTGACAAAATGCCGGGCCAGCATTTGAAAACAGGAAAAATAAGAGCTTAAGGTTTTTGGCATGTTGATGTCTCCGGAGGCAGTCAGCCGGAGGGCGGAGAGAACCGGAATCAACAGGCAGGCAGCCAACCCGCCAGCCAAAAGAGAATAGATCCCAAAATGAAAACACCGTTTCAGGAAGCGGCGGCGGTCAGACTCCATGATGAGCAATGCAATAAAATAGAGCACCATGAATATGCACATCATGATGGAGATGTAATAATTGCTCAGGATGGACAAGGCCAGAGCCAGACAGTAGAGAAGGCATTTGTCCTCCTTCACGAGGCGTTCCAGTCCAAGGATTACGATCGGAGCCAGAATCAGGCAGTCCAGCCACATGATGTTCCAGCTATAGGCCGCCATATAGGCGGAGAGCGCATAAAAAATGGCAAAGAAAGAGATTCCCAGGTCTCTTGTCTTAAAATGCCTGCTCAGATAATAGCAGAAGGAGAGCCCGGCAAGGCCGATCTTAAAAACAATCATGTAAGTCATAAATTCGATGACGAGACTCTGAGGAACAAGAAAGGCCAGCCAGTTTGCGGGGCTGGCCAGATAGTAGGCGTAGAGAGCCACAAAATTAGAACCCATTCCGATATTCCAGGAGTAGGAAAGACTTCCACCGTGTTTGATTTTTTCCATGAATTCGTTCATGAAAGGAGCGTACTGATGATACATATCTGTCCGGAGAAAGCTATTGTCACCAAAAGGAAAGATTTTCCTCTGGATAAAAATTCCAATCATAATGATAACCGGTATAAAAAAGGAGATGAGAAAGGGGGCTTTCTCCAGCAAGGTTGTTTTTTGTCTAACTTTCTTTTTATTCATGTCATAAACTACCTTTCCTGGTGTTGTCAGAATTTCTGCTGTGTTGTCCATTTGACAGATTGGAGGTCTTTACGATGTAGATGGGGCGGTCTTTCGCCTCCATGTAAATATGGGCAATGTATTCGCCGAGGATTCCGATGGAAAGCTCGATGATGCCGCCCAAAAACAAAACTGCGCATAAGGTGGTCACATAGCCCGGCACATCGATACCGAAAATAAGTGTCTGAATCAAGGTCGCGATAATGTAGATAAAGGCGACCAGGGAGATCAAAAATCCCACACCGGACACCAGACGGAGTGGGGAGATGGAAAAGGAGGTGATGCCGTCGATGGCATACTTAAAAAGCCCCTTGAAGCTCCATTTGGTGGTTCCGAGGGTACGCTCCACATTTTCGTAAGGATACCATTTGGTCTCGTAGCCAACCCAGGCAAAAATTCCTTTGGAGAAACGTTCCACCTCGGAAAGCTCCAGGATGGAATTGACCATTTGTCTGGTCATAATTCGAAAATCCACAGCATCCTGTGGCATTTTTACATCAGACATCCGGTTACTTATGTGGTAGAATAGATTTGAGAACGCACTTCGGATGCGGCGCTCCCCCACACGGGTGGTGCGTTTGGCTGCGGCACAGTCATAGCCTTCTTCGATTCCCTCCATCATTTTAGGTATCAGGGCCGGCGGGTGCTGTAGGTCGGCATCCATGATGATGACCAGTTCTCCGGTGGAATGGGAGAGTCCGGCAAACATGGCGGCCTCCTTGCCAAAATTTCTGGAGAAAGAGAGATAACGGACATTCTCATGGGCGGCAGCCAGGTCCAGAAGCTTTTTTAGTGTGGAATCACGGCTGCCGTCATCCACAAAAATATAAGTAAATTGATAGCCTGCCATGGAAGAAACGATTCCCTCTGTGACCTGATAGAAGGTTTCCAGGACTTCTTCCTCGTTGTAGCAGGGAACAATAATATCAACGGAACGCATAATGGACTCCTTAAAATCTTCAAAATGTGTTATGCTTATAGATGTATACTGCTTATCTATTGCAGTAGCTGAAGCATACTGCTTATCTATTGTAGTAGCTAAAGCATACTGCTTATCTATTGTAGTAGCTAAAGCATACTGCTTATCTATTGTAGTATACACAGGAGCAAAAGTAAATGAAGAAAAATTTAAAAAATTATGTATAAAAGCGGCAGAAGGTGAATACACATAGTATTAGCCTGAAAATGGCAGAGGAGGACGAAGCACAAGTGAAAGGAGAAATACGAATGTCAGAGAAAATCATGGAAAACAACAAGGTCACGGTGATCGGGGAGATTATATCAGGTTTCACCTTCAGTCATGAGGTGTTTGGGGAGGGGTTCTATTTGATGGATATCTCGATCAACCGTCTCAGCGAACAGACAGATATTATTCCGCTCCTTATTTCAGAAAGGCTGATCGATATTACCGGAGATTATACGGGAATGTTGGTGGAAGCTTCCGGGCAGTTCCGTTCCTACAACCGTCATGAGGGAACGAAGAACCGGTTGGTATTGTCCGTGTTTGTGAGAGAGATCGCCTTTGTGGAAGAGTTTGGGGATTATACAAAGACCAATCAGATCTTTTTGGATGGATACATATGCAAAGCTCCCATTTACCGGAAAACTCCCCTGGGACGGGAAATTGCGGATCTTTTGGTGGCGGTCAACCGCCCCTATGGAAAGTCGGACTATATTCCCTGCATCGCTTGGGGGCGGAATGCCAGGTATGCGTCCGGCTTTGAGGTGGGGAGCAGGATCTGTGTCTGGGGGAGAGTGCAGAGCCGGGAATATGTCAAACGGTTAAGTGAGACAGAGAGTGAAAAGCGGGTCGCCTACGAGGTGTCTGTCAGTAAATTGGAGTGGATGGAGTAAAGCGGCAGATGGAACGATGGAGCCGGGCAGACAGAATAAAAGTTGCAATATTTGGGAAACGGTGGTAGAATAGCAGGAAATACGTGGTAGAACCTGGAGGACGGCCATGAGAAAAGGAATTGTTCAGGTGTTGTGCGGGGAGGGCCGTGGGAAAAGCGCATGTGCCATAGGGCTGGCGGTTGAGGCAGTCGGACGCAACAAGAACATCGTGATCATCCAGTTCCTGAAGGGAAAAAATGAGGAAAATGAGATGAGCAGGCGTCTGGAGCCTGAGATTAAAGTATTTTCCTTTGAAAAATCAGAAAAACATTACTGTGACCTGAGTGAGGAGGAGCGGCAGGAAGAGGCGGCGAACATGCAAAACGGCGTGAATTTTGCCAAGAAAGTGCTCTCCACCCGTGGCTGTGACATTCTGATACTGGATGAGATTCTGGGATTGGTAGATTGTGGGATCATCTCGGCTGCCGATATTGTGAAGCTTTTAGAGGCCAGATCGGAGGATGTGGATGTCATTATGACGGGAATTGTCTTTCCGGAGGAACTTGCCTCCTATGTGGACCGGATCTCAAAGATCGATTCGGTGGAGGTGAAAGACTAGAATTCTGCGCAGAAATCTTTTTAAACGGACGGTTGACAACACGAGATAATCGTGCTATGATGTCCGAAAGAATTAAATAACCAATGTAGAGGTTGCGTTTTTCATCAGTATTCCGGATGATATGTACAGGCATAGAGGAAGACGGAGGAAAGGGGAAGACGCCGAAGGGACGAATAGCCTGAATAGGAGTTCCTGGGCATATGGTGAAGAATCATATGACTGTCATCCCGTGGGATGGAGCGCTACTTAATGAATGGTTCGGTACTTGCCTGCAGAGCAGGTGCCGTTGTGAGATTCAAAAAGCTGGCCTCCGGGGCCAGCTTTTTTTCGAAAAAAGGAGGAAAAAGAAATGGCAGTATTTGAAGGTGCAGGTGTGGCGATTGTCACTCCGTTTTTTGAGGATGGAACTGTAAATTATGATAAGCTGACGGAGCTTCTCGAGGAGCAGATTGCGGCGGGAACAGACAGCATTATCATTTGCGGAACGACAGGAGAAGCGTCCACCCTGAGTCACGAGGAGCATCTGGACGTGATCGGCCACGCGGTGAAGGTGGTGAATGGACGGCTTCCGGTGATTGCAGGCACCGGCTCCAACAGCACGGAGACGGCAGTCTATCTTTCCGTGGAGGCCGAGAAGAGGGGGGCAGATGCGCTGCTGCAGGTGACGCCTTATTACAACAAGGCAACACAGAAGGGGCTGATTGCCCACTTTACAGCGGTGGCAGAGGCGGTGAAGCTGCCTATCATTCTGTACAATGTACCCAGCCGGACTGGTTGCAACATTCTTCCGGAGACAGCCGTTTTCCTGGCGAAAAATGTTCCCAATATTGTGGGGATTAAGGAGGCGAGCGGAAATATTTCTCAGATCGCGAAGCTTGCACAGCTCGCCGACGGCTGCATCGACATTTACTCCGGAAATGACGACCAGGTAGTGCCGATCCTCTCTCTGGGGGGAATTGGCGTGATCTCCGTGCTTTCCAACGTGGCGCCCAAGCAGACCCATGACATGGTGATGACCTATCTGAATGGGGATGTGGCAGAGAGCAGAAGGCTGCAGTTGGAAGCGATCGAGCTGATCGATGCACTGTTTTGCGAGGTAAACCCGATTCCGGTCAAGACGGCCATGAACCTGATGGGGAAGGAATGCGGACCTCTGCGGGGGCCCTTGTCTCCCATGGAGCCTCAGAATGTGGAGCGATTGAAGAAGGCTATGGCGGATTATGGGCTGAAGCTGGCATAGTTTTTGGCACAGAGGAGAATCGGAGAGTATACGAGAGGAGAGTGTGAAAGGATGATACGGGCGATTATGCATGGCTGTAACGGCCACATGGGACAGGTGATTACGGGACTGGCGGCCGAGGATGCGGAGCTTGAGATCGTGGCGGGAATCGATCTGTCAAATCATATAAAAAATACGTACCCGGTCTTTTCTTCGCTGGCAGACTGCGATGTGGAGGCAGATGTTATCATTGATTTCTGCTCCGCGAAGGCCATCGACGGTTTGCTTGAGCATATGGTGAGCAGGCAGATTCCCGGGGTGATCTGTACCACCGGTCTTTCCGTGGAGCAGGTGGAAAAGGTAAAGAGAGCCTCTGCTTCTGTGGCGGTACTCAAATCGGCGAACATGTCCCTGGGCATCAATATGCTTTTGAAGCTTTTGAAAGAGGCGGCGCTTACGCTGGCGCCGGCTGGCTTTGATATGGAGATCGTGGAACGGCATCACAACCAAAAGGTGGATGCTCCCAGCGGTACGGCCCTGGCCCTGGCAGATTCTATGAACGAGGCGCTGAACCATGCCTATTCCTATCAATACGATCGGTCTAAAACAAGGGCGAAGCGGGAGCGGATGGAGATCGGCATCAGCGCTGTCCGTGGCGGAAATATTGTCGGAGAACATGAGGTGATCTTCGCCGGAACGGACGAGGTCATTGAGTTCAAACATACGGCATACTCCAAGGCTGTGTTTGCTAAGGGGGCTATTGAGGCGGCAAAATTCTTGGCAGGAAAGGCTCCGGGCTTCTATGACATGAGCGATGTGATCGGCTAAAAAACTGGAAAAAAGTGGAACAGTAGTTTTTGACCTTCCTGCGCATATTATAAGTAGAAACTGCGGGAGATGAAAGTGCCGTCTCTCACGGTCTAATATGTGTAAGAAGGAGAGAAAACAATGAAAACAAAACGTTTTTCAGTGGTGACGGCGTTTCTTCTGCTCGCCGTTTGCCTGTGCCTTTCCGGTTGCGGAAACGGGAAAAAAGACAATGCGGAAACCAGCAATGGGGCAGAGACTCATGAGTCTTCCAGTAATGGAACCGGCGGCACGACAGACAAGAACAACGGACAGACTGGTGCCGAGACAAGCGGGAGCGAGAACAGCACAAGTGCTACGAGCGGGGCTGGGACAAACGGCACCGGAGGCGTGTTGGACGACGTAGGTGATGACGTGAGCAAGGCTATGGATGATATGGGGAATGATCTGAGCCGGGGCCTTGAAGATGCGACGGAGTAAGAAGACTGACAAATGGGGCTGCCGCTTTAACGATTAAAAAATCGTGAAGCGGCAGCTTCCTTTTTGCCGTTTGGGTATCTATCTTCACGCTATTTTCGTGTAATGATATAAGGGATCGAGAGTGAGGCACTTTTTCCGATCAACGATCTTTTGAATGTAGCTGCTGGAATATCCTAATTTGGTACTAAGCTTACGCATAGATACTCCATGTTCCGGATCGTCAAGCAAACGGGCTAAATTTGAATGCAATTCAGAGCTCAACATGGCTGAAGGATTCTTCAGTAAGATGACCAAGCAGATGCTTAGAGGGATTCGTGTCAATTCCAAAGAAGAACTGTCAGAACGGATTTATCGGTATTTCGATGAGGTTAATGAAGAATCCGTTGTTATTCATTGGAAGTATAATCTGGACGATATTGATGTATCCGAAGAAGTTATCGTTGATACATTGCCAATAAAAAAGTCCGGTTAATTAACGAATGCTATACGAGTTTCCTTTTTACGGCGCCGCCGTTTGGGTTCCCGGACCCAGATCCGGCCGGGTGTCTTTTGCACGCCGATTCCATCCATACGGTGTATCCGTGTTGACTCCCAATTCCTTCCGGTCTTGTATATCGTATTGCAATCCGTCATACTGTAATATATAATAATGACAAAAAAGAATTCCGCTTTGCTGCAGTATCTTCGCTCCGCCGCCGATGAATCCTGAATAAAGTGGAATACTTTTTCGTTTTCCCGGAGGGATAAAAATGAGGAAGAAAACGAGAGAGGAAGCGATTGAAGAGCTGTCCTTGATGCTAATGTACCTGACGAGATTTTCTGATGATGATGAATTTTGCAGATATATGGAGATGGCCTGGAAAAATTATGCTTTTGACGCTTTGAATGCGCTGGATCAGAAAGAGCTTATCTTTCAGCCGAGATCATCCAGGGGCTATTCGAAGTATGCCTATCTGACAGAGAGCGGAAAGGCGAGGGCCAGGGCTCTCTTGCAGGAATACAATCTGGCGGACAAAGAGCTTTATGAGGCCTATGAATTTCGGGAGATCCGCACCGACGAGGCGGAACAGGTGGCTCTGATTGAAACAATATGCTTCCCGCAGGAGGAAGCCTGTAAGCCGGAGATCATGAAGGCGCGCGTTCAGATGTTCCCTGAAAACTTTCTGGTGGCGGTCAGCAGAGAAACCGGGAAAATGGTCGGGTTCATCAATGGACTGTCCACCGACGAGATCAACCTGAGAGATGAATTTTATAAAGACCCAAAGCTTCATGTGCCCTCGGGAAAGAATATGATGATCCTCGGTGTGGATGTTTTGCCGGAATATAGAAAACAGGGGATCGCCAGAGAGATGATATACAATTTTCTCCGCCGGGAAAATGACAGGAACAGGAGGTTTGTCATCCTTACCTGTCTCTCCAACAAGGTTAAGATGTATAAGAAGTTTGGCTTCCGGGACTATGGGGAGGCAGATTCCTCATGGGGCGGGAAGAAGTGGCATGAGATGGTGTATGTGCTGAACTAAAGTATGTATGTAAAACTATTATTCCTCGGAGGAGGGCAGGATATGACGGTATTTGTCTGCGTGGACGATCATAACGGCATGCTGTTCAATCACCGGAGGCAAAGCCGGGACGAGGCGGTCCTTAAGGACATGCTGGACGCCGCCGGGGCGGACATATGGATGAATGAATATTCGTCAAAGCTTTTCCGGAAGGCCCCTGGCCGGGTGGTCGTTGAGGAAGGGTTTCTCTCTCTCGCACCCGGGGGCGGTTACTGTTTTGTGGAGAACGTTCCGCTGGGGCCCCATGAGGACAGGCTGGAGACCCTGGTCGTCTATTGCTGGAACCGGGCGTATCCGGCAGATACCTGTCTGGATATCGATTTAAGCCGCAATTGGGAGCTTGCGGATACCAAAGAGTTTGGAGGAACCTCACATGAGAAGATCACACGAAAGACCTATGAGAGAAAGAACCGGTAAACGGGCGTTTTTGCTGAGCCTTATTTTGGCCGCCGCCCTGTCCGTCCTGGCCTGCGGCAGTGCGCCGGATGC
>CAJUOF010000290.1 GCA_910587905.1 uncultured Lachnospiraceae bacterium | reverse complement strand
TTTTTTTCAAGCAGAAGACGGCATACGAGATTCGGTTACGTGACTGGAGTTCAGACGTGTGCTCTTCCGATCTAGGAAGAACGCACATCCAACTAATCCCTGCCACCAGGACGCACAGCAAAAACAACCTTTCCGGCTTGACTTGTTTCTTCTTAATTCCCAGAATCCCAAGCCATACGACCAACAAAAGCATAAGCAATGAAACCACACAATAAATTTTCATCGTCCTACTGCTGTAGTCCTCCAGCACCAGCCAAATTTCCGTCTTAAAACCGAGGACCCAAAAGGCTGCCAACAGTAAAGCGCCAAAAACCAAGGCAATCCATTGCCTATTTCTTCTCAGTTTTCCAAGGATATCTTTCCAGCTCTCCATACTTTTCTCCACTGCTACTCGCCATTCAAATAATAATCTGTCTCCAAAATATTATCATTTACCGTAATCAGCTCCATCACCTGTTGATTCCTTTTACTAAGCTCTTCTTCTCCTGCCGTACCATAAATGACCTTCCCCTGGAAATAATAAGCGTCATCCATGAGCCAGGAGCCGTCTGCAAAATATACATATCCTTCATAACTCTCATCAAAGACATCACGTCCGACGTACATGGAGACATCTCCCAATCCCATAAGATTTATAATTGTGGGAACCAAATCAATGGAACTCGTAAGCTTGTCTACCGTCACAGGAGTCATCCCCGGAGTCCAAATCACACAGGGAACCTTATACAAAAGCTGCTCATAACGCTCCACCTCGGAAAGAGCATACAATGCATCCTCATCTTCAATTCCATAAGGATAGTGATCTCCAATGGCTATAATCACAGTATCCTCCAAAAGCCCGTCTGCTTCCAGCCGATCAAGCAGACCGCTCAGCATATCATCGGTTATCCTCGCCTTCGCAAAATAGTAATTGACCTCCTCCGACTCTGTCATGTCCGCATACTCCGGATATTGTTCCATTGCGTATGCCGCCGGTCCATTTGTTCCATTATAGCTTAAATGGGCAGTATATGTGATGATATAATTGAAAAAAGGAAGGCCTTCAACAAATCTGTTATACAATCCATCTTCCTTAACCAATGTAGTGTCCAATGTCGGCTGCGGATATCCCTGAAAGCTTACATATTCCTGATAGCCAAATGCCGAATTCAGCAAATCTCTGCTGTAAAAGCTAGGCGTATTATAATGAAACTGTTTGGCCGTATACCCTGCATCCGTCAATCTTGCTGCCAGGCTATAGGGAAAATAATTGTCCGCAAAGGAATATACCAAAGAGCCGTCCAGTGGGGCATAAAGACCCACATTCGTTACCATCTCGGAATTTGCAGTCGCTGCCGTACCATAAATTGGGGCATACATATTAGAGAAATTGATTCCCTCTTCTGCCATCCGATATAAGGTTGGCATAATCTCTTCCTTGCAGGCAATGTCATCAATGCTCTCCATCAATACAAAAATTACATTCTTATCCTTAAAAATTCCGGTCATGGAATTAATATTCTGTCCGCCCTCTCTGCCCTCAAAGAAATCCGCCACCACCTCCATGCGTTCTTCCTGATCTCCTGAATTTGCAAATAGTGTTCTTTTTAAATCTTTCAATTCGTATTGGTAAAATCCACAAAGCTTAAAAGCTGCGTTTCGATCAGTCATGGTTGCATAGATATAATTGTCATTCTCAAAGGAATTCCATTTACCAAAATCTCCCGCATAAATGGTATGGCTATAGATCACAATCGCTGCCAGTATGGAAGCTGCTGCAAAACCGCCTTTCCATTTCAATTCGACCGTTTTTTTCACAAGAAAAATCCCCACAACTCCGATCAAAATCAATAAAAGAACCAGGCAAACAAAACGAAAATCCATAAAACTGACGACATAGTCCATATAGTCACTGCCTTCTTTGGCAAGGGCCACATCCTTAAAACTGAAAAGTTTGCCAAATACCTGATAATAGATTTTTTGCACCAAAAGCAAAATCACAAATGTATAGTAGACTAATCCATAAGCCAGCCGCTTTAGCCAGATCTTCGGCATTAAAACAATAATGAAGATGATACTTGCAATAATACTGAAGGAAAACAGATTTGGTACAGATGTATCATACAGATGAGTTCCACCTACTGTTGCCCAACGCATATACATTTCCAGGACATAAAAGGACAAAGCAAGATAAAAACAGCTGAGAATTTTTTTCAGATATCGAAACGTTATATATTTATCATAGATTTCCCGTTTCCCACCCCATGCATGGAGAAGAATCAAAACGCAGGCGACAATCTGAAAAATAATGTTTCCAACCTTTGGCAGAAATGCTAATGTATACAATTCCAGACAGATTAATGGCATATAAAATCCTGCAAAATACAGAAGTGCTTTCGGCTTTTGCAGTACAAATTGCAAGTTCTTTCTGTAGATCAAAACAAGGGAAAGAACCAGAATCACAAATGTCGGAATGATATACCAATCGAAAAGAAACTGTCTTTTCAATATGACACGATATAATTGAAAGCTCCCCTCACCCGAATACTTTGTTCGGACCTCCAAAGAATTATTCTTAATATCCTGACTTTTATAAAAGCGCACGGAAGAAGTGGTCTGGTTATGAGGCAATTCTCCTTTTTCTAAAGTCGATATAAGGCCGCTATTTCCTTTCTTAAAAATAATATCAAACTCCATATCTGTATCCGTCATATATTCAACGGTTACCTCATAATTCCCCTTCCTCAAATTGGCGTAAGGACCGTAAGAAAAAATCCCCTCATCTCCCGCCTCAATATATCCGACCGTATTCGTACCTGATCTGTAAGAAAAATGCCCGGGCGCATAGACCTCCTTAAGCCCAAGCTTCTTCCCGACAACAAAAACCATCGCCACACAGCAAAGAATCACCATGCATGAAATCACACGTGCATACTTTGTCCAGATTTCTTCCAGCTTGTTTTTCATACGTCTTTCTACCCCTGTTTCCTCTTCCTGATTATCTTTTCTCTTCGGTATCCCCGGCCTTCGCTCCGGCATTTCCGGAAGCCTTCACTTCTTCTTCGCATTCATCCAAAGATAAACCTGGATGAGCTCGTTCCGTATATGGCGGATCAACATACTGACCATAAGCTCAAACCGATTCAGATGCACAACGCCCAGAGTATTATGTTTTTTTAGGAGCTCTCTGTGTTCTTCATTATAGGTTTCCCGATCATCGTTGATTAAATTCCCCGTGTTGGAATCATTGCGGACCCTAAATCCGTTCAGCTCCTCACGAATCACATAAATTTTACCGAGGCAAGCCATCCGGAGCCACAGATCAAAATCCAGGATATAGGGAAACCTCGGGTCAAAGCCCCCCGCTTTCTCATAGGAGCTTCTGGGAAACAGCGTATTGCAGGGTGCGCCGAAGAAGCTTTTAAAAATCAGCGCCCGTTTCGCGATTTTTTTTCCATCCAGAAGTCCGGCTCTCGGATACCGCTTAAAACAACCGGTCCGCTTTCCGTTTTCGTCGATCAATGCGGTGTCGCTCATGGCCAAGGTCACCTCCGGATGTGCAAGAAGCACCCGAAGTTCTTTTTTTATACTGTCTTCATAAAGGATATCGTCGGCACAGATCAGCTTGATATAATCTCCTTTTGCCTCTGCGAGACATTTATTCCAGTTTCCGGTCATTCCCAGATTCTTTTCATTTTTCACAATACGAATCCGCGGATCCTTTAAGGCTTCCGCCACTTCCAGAGTATTGTCCTTTGAACAGTCGTCCACAACCACCAATTCAATATTCCGATAAGTCTGACAAAGCACAGATTCCATCGTCCTCTTCAGATAGACAGCGCTGTTGTATGCCGGAATGCACACGCTCACCAAAGGATTCCCCATCTCACTTGGCCTCTCTTTCCCCCACAAGTTTTTTGCCTCCCGTGGATACCGCCTTCTCCGTCCCGTTCCCAGTCTCCTCCTGTTCCGCGGCAAGCCTTCGCTCCACCTCCTGATTGGTGAGCGCGATACGCTGCACCAGTTCCTTCACTCTCGTCTCCAACTGGGAGATCCGCATGGACATGGAAAAACTTTTTACCAGCAGCAAGAAAATCATCAGAAGAAAAATAAAATTGGAGGTAGACATGGTACCTACCAGGTCGGACAGCCAGTCTGCCGCCTGCGGGAAGATGCTGAACACCACCAAGAGCAGGGCAAAGAAGACCCAGAACATGGAATCCTCGATCCGTGCCTTGGACTGTCGGACCTTGCGCAGCATAACGATGAGCACCAAAAACGACATCAGAATCAATACAATCCGAAGCACCGTTGTCATTCTTCCGTTCCTCCTGCCTTTTTCTTATAACGCCTGTCCCGTTTTCTGAAATTTTGAATGAGCAGAATGGAAAACAGCATCTTACTCATATATTTCACAGCATTGATGGGATTTAAGTAGCTGACGCCGGCAATCCGCTCATCCATAGTGACCTGCACCTCCGCCACCTTTGCCCCCTGCTTGATCAAGTAAGAGACCGTGTCCGGCTCCGGCCCGTAATTTAGGCCCAGGGCAAACTCTTCGATCATTTTCCGGCTGAACATCCGCATGCCGGAGGTAGGATCCTTGATCTTCACCCCTGTCGTCAGACGAATCGCTGTGGCGATCAGATTGCTTCCAAGCATCCGCATGCTCTTCGGCTTCTTTTCTGTGACAAACCGGGAACCGATGACAATGTCATAGCCCCCTTCCATCTTTTTTTGCATCGCATCGATATATTCCGGCCGATGCTGACCGTCCCCGTCAAACTGAACCGCATAGGAATAATGGTGATACCAAGCATATTTCAGCCCTGCCTGAAATCCTCCTGCCAATCCCAAATTTACGGGAAGATCCAAAAGATTATAACCGTTTTTCCGACAGATTTCCGCCGTACTGTCCTTGGAACCGTCGTTGACTACCACATAGTCAAACTCCGGATAATGAGTCTCCAGGTTTCTCACCACCCGCTCAATATTTTCTTCCTCATTGTACGCAGGTATGATCACCAATACCTCAGACATCACCTGTCCCCCCAATACCGTTTATTCATACTGCACGCCTTAATCAGTCCCTTCGGCAGTCTCCGATAGCGTTTTCCGAGAAAATATCCCACATATTTGCAGCCACTTGACCAGATCAGCGCCGGAAGCAGATATCCTTTCCCGCTCTTCACCAGACGAAGAGCCGTCGTCTTCACCAGCTTCATACCCTCCCCCTCCGAGCGAATCCCCGCAAACACCTCCGGGTGCTCTGCCTGAGAGACAGCCAAATCAAAGTTCCTGTGAAACTGCTCCGCGCCCGACAGATTATGGGAATGAATGACTCTCGCTCCGGATACATAGGCGATCCCATAACCGGCCTTCACCGCCCGCCCTGCAAAGATCATATCCTCATTGAAAATCGTTTTCTCCGGAAACCCGCCCTGTTTTAGAAAAAGATTCTTTTTATAAAGTGCGCAGACATTGGAGGCAAAGAATGTTTTGATGCCAAGCTCTGGGACATCCGCCATCGTTTTGATTCTGCTTTCTTCCGGATAATTGAAGCTTCTTGTATACTGCTCCAAAAGCTTACACCCCTTCGCCGGCATTTGACGGCCATAGGCGACTAAAAGCTCCGTCTCCCCCAGACAACCATTCTTTGCCCCACAAAACGCTTCCTCGAAGGGCTTTAACAGCTCTTCGGTCAGAAACTCATTCTCCGGGACGGCATCCTGGGTCATGCAGAGAACATATTCACCGTCACAAAAACCCATTCCTGCATTTCTGGTGCCGCCATGATCAAACTCCTTTTTAGAAAGAGTGTGGCATTCCACCGAAATTTGACTCTCCGAAATCCAACGGGCGAGAAGGGTGTTTCCCTCTCTGGCCTCCTCCTTCTCATCATCGGTCACCATCAGAACGATTTTATTCGGCAAAAGCCTCTGCCGGTTTAACATGTGGAGTAAATGTCCCAGCTTTGCGTCCGGTCTGTAAACCGGAATCAACACATTTAGAACTTTGTTCTTTTTGTCTGTCATTGTGCCTCCTCACTGCTTTTAAACTCAGTCCGCAAATGGGACATCTATTTTACTGCTCTTTGATATTGATACAGGCAGCAGGCAAAAAGCAGAACCACAAGCACCGTCATTATCCCAGTATAACAACATGCACCGCCCAAAATACCACAGCGTTTTATGAGCACAGGCGCTGTCCCCACTGCCAGGAGAAAAGCCACACTGTAGCTGAATAAAATGAGGCGCTGTTTCCTCATGGTGGTCAACGCATAATATAAGAGCATTACAGCCGCGTTGGCCCCGCCTCCGAGAATCAAAATCACCAGGGCCGTCCGATACGAAGAAAGATCGTGACCGAAAATAAAAGACAGCACCGGGATCCCCAGGAGGAAGGCCCCCAGGCAGCAAACAGCCGTGAGCAGCAAAATCCCCAAGAGCAGTTTTCCCACAAGAGAACGGAATTTCTCCCATTCTCCCTCCTGATAGCTTGTCCCCATGGTGGTCAGAAGTGGTTTAAATATAAAGCCGCTGAGCAGATTGATGGTCGAGGTCGGCAGATAAATATCCGTATAGTAGGTGACCGCCTCCGCGCTCATATGGGCATCGATGGCATATTTGGCGGCGTTGCAGATATAAAGATACAAAAAACCGACCACAAACAGAGCCGTACAATCCTTTAACAGACTAAGCACCTTTTTCCAGGCTCCGGAAAGGGCCAAAGTTCCAAATTCTCCGATCACAGCCAAATCGAAGACGGCAAAGGCGAACACGGCCGCAGCCAGTGCTGCTCCACTGGCAATCACAATGTCGTTTGACCAGAGCACAGAAAGAACGAACACACTTCCGGAGAACGCGGTGCGGAAGGCCAGGGATTTCCCGGCCACATCCAGACGCCCCTGCCTCTGAAACTCCCCCTCAAACACATCCGCCGCTCCGTCCATCAGCTTATAAAAGCACATGAGCAGAAGCACGGCAGCCTTTACCGGCTCCGGCCGTAAGATACACACATAAACCACACCGGCCGCTGCCATGGCGATGCTGGTCAGGACCCTGGCGGAAAAATAATCTTGAAAGGAATACTGGCCTGACAGATCGGTCACCTGAAAAGCCCGGACTTCGTAATAGCCGATGGTCAGCAAAAGCTGCCCTGTGGTAAAGGCAATGGAGAAAATACCGCCGTAATATTCCCCGGTGGCCCTCGCCGCCGCCGCGAACAACACGATACTGGCCAGCGCAAACAGCAGACTGCCGATCATATTCCAGATTACGTTCTTTCTCCCCTGATTTTCTCCGTCCCCTAAAATCAGAGCTTTCCATCTCTTCATGCTATACTCCGAATTCCCTCTCCGCCGCCTCCATGGCGGAACGAATCACCTGATCCATATCATAATACTTGTACTCGGCAAGCCTGCCGCCGAAAATCACATGCCTCTCTTTTTTTCCGAGTTCTTCATATTTTTGGTATAACATCTGGTTTTTCTCATCGTTGACGGGATAATAGGGCTCCATCCCCTCCTCCCAGGCCACCGGATATTCTCTGGTTACCAGGGTCTTCGGAATCTCCTTATAATCTCTGGTACAGTCAAAATGTTTATGCTCAATGGTTCTGGTATAGGGCACCTCTCTGGCCGTGTGATTGACCACAGCCACCCCCTGGTAATTGTCCGTGTCGTAGACATCATCCTCAAACCGCAGGCTCCGGTACTCCAGCTTACCAAAGCGGTAGCCAAAATAGGCATCCAGGGCACCTGTATAAATCACCCGCTCCCCCATGGCATCGAATGTTTCTTTCTCCGCCAGGTAATCTGTTTCCAACCGAAGGTCGCAGCCCGCAAAAAGCTTCTCTATGAGTCCATTGTAGCCGCCGACGGGAATTCCCTGGTAAAGATCATTGAAGTAATTGTTGTCATAGGTGTAGCGCACAGGGAGTCTGCGGATAATGAAACTCGGCAGTTCTCTGCACTCTTTCCCCCACTGCTTCTCCGTGTAACCCTTGATCAGTTTTTCGTAGATATCTGTTCCCACCAGGGAGATGGCCTGCTCCTCCAGATTGGCCGGAATACCGGTAATACCGGAACGCTGCGCCTCAATCTTCGCTCTGGCCTCCTCCGGTGTGGCCACTCCCCACAATTTGCTGAAGGTATTCATATTGAAGGGCATGTTATACATCTCCCCCCGGTAGTTGGCCACCGGACAGTTGGTATAACGATTGAACTCCACAAGGCGATTCACAAATTCCCAAACTTCTCGGTCGGAAGTATGAAAAATATGGGCTCCGTAGCGATGGACTGGGATCCCGTCCACATCCTCGCAGTAAAGATTTCCTCCAAGATGGGGGCGTCTCTCCACCACCAGACAGTTCTTTCCCGTTTTCACTGCATGGAACGCCATCACGCCTCCAAAAAGCCCACCGCCTGCAATGACATAATCATACTTCTTCATAAAAAGTTCTTCCTTTCGCAAGGACTCCGGCCCAAAGGCCGGAGTCCTTTTCGTCCTGTCAAACTTTATGGATTCCTTATTTAAACAAACGGTTTAATCCGCTGAACAGCGCACGGTGAGAAGCCCTGGTAATGTTGGGGCTCACGCCGACACCGTGGGTCACCTTTCCGGTCTTTACATCCATCACCTTGATATAGGCGGCTGCCTGAGCATGGGAGCCCTCTCCAAGGGCATGCTCCGAATAGTCCAGAACCTTCACATGGATCCCGGCAGTCTGCTCAATAGCCTCCCGCACCGCGTCGATGGGCCCATTCCCCACTCCTGTGGCCGAACGGATGGAACCGTCATACTTGAAGGTCAGTTTCGCTCTGGTATCCGTCTCACCTACGTCTGTGGTCTCACAGCGAATAAAGTTGAAAGGCTCCTTGGCTGCCAGATATTCTCCCTTAAACAGCTCCATGATCTGCTCCGGTGCCACTTCACCGTGGGCCTCGGCCACCGGCTGAACCACGTCCGCAAACTCCTTGTGCATATCCTTGGGCAGCTTGAAGCCATAGAAGGTGTCCATGACGAAGGCCACACCGCCCTTGCCGGACTGACTGTTGATACGGACGATGGGCTCGTAATCCCGCCCCAGATCGGAGGGATCCACCGGAAGATAGGGGACCTCCCAGTAGGGATTGTTCCTGGTCTTCATGGCCTTCACGCCCTTGTTGATGGCATCCTGATGAGAGCCGGAGAAGGCCGTGAACACCAGCTTTCCTGCGTAAGGATGTCTGGGATCGATCTCCATCTTTGTGCATCTCTCGTATACGTCTATGATCTCCCGAATATTTTCAATATTCAACTCCGGGTCGATCCCCTGAGTAAACATATTGTAAGCGACGGTCAAGACGTCGACGTTTCCGGTTCTCTCACCGTTTCCAAAAAGAGTCCCTTCCACCCGATCTGCTCCTGCAAGAAGCGCAAGCTCCGTGGCCGCCACTCCGGTTCCCCGGTCATTGTGGGGATGAACACTCAGGATAATCGTCTCCCTGTTTTTGAAATGGGTATGCATCCACTCAATCTGATCCGCATAGACATTGGGCGTCGTCATCTCCACCGTGGCCGGAAGATTGACGATCATCGGATGCTCCCTTGTGGGCTCCCACACCTCCTGAACTGCCGTACAGACTTCCAGAGCATAGTCAAGCTCCGTCCCTGTAAAACTCTCAGGGGAATATTCCAATACAATCTCTCCGTCAAAGGAAGCCGCCCGCTCCTTCACCATCCTGGCTCCGTCCACAGCGATCTGCTTGATCTGTTCCCTGTCCATGCCGAAGACCACATCCCTCTGGAGGGTCGAGGTGGAGTTGTAAATATGAACCACCGCCCGCTTAATTCCCCGAAGGGATTCAAAGGTCCTATCGATCAACGGTTCTCTGCACTGCACCAGCACCTGCACCAGCACATCATCCGGAATCAACTGCCGGTCCACAAGCTGCCGCAAAAAATCATACTCGATCTGGGAAGCTGCCGGAAAACCAATCTCGATCTCCTTAAAGCCCAGCTTCACAAGCATCTGGAACATCTCGATCTTCTCTTCCACCACCATGGGCTCAATGAGCGCCTGGTTCCCGTCACGAAGATCCACACTGCACCAAACGGGCGCCTTCTCAATCTGCTTCCCCGGCCAGGTCCGCTCCGGAAAATCCACCACAGGTACTCTCTTATATCTCTCATAATTTAACATGATTTATCGTCCTTTCTTTTTCAAGCTCATTCCGTTTTCTATCACAAATTTAGTTATCATTTGTCATACATAGTCGATAAATCACACTGTACTTCCTAATTATATACATCTTACTCTTTGCGCCATGGCCTCTGCTGCCAGCCCCATCTGTCATCATTCCCATCTGTCTTTATTGTTCTGAGAACAGCCTTAGCTGCTCTCACCATTTTTTCAGTATAGCATACCTGTGTATAGATTACAATCGGCTTTTTCTATTTTCTCAGTCTCTCATTGACCTTGACAGCAATCTCTTCCATTTTATTTTCCAGATACGGTCCCGGACACTCCGTGTCCTCTTTAAACATTTTGTGGATCGTGAGGTTTCCATCTGCATCTCCTGTATAGACAAGCTCCTCAATGCCATTTCGCCTGCAGATATCCTCGCAGAGATCAATCAGAGTCCCATAAGCGGCGCTGCCAACGTGCCAGTCTCCCCCGATCTCATCGTTGGCCACCTCTATGGTCACCGCCTGATTATCATTCTCCTCATTGCTGGACGTCCAGGCCCGATTGGACTCCTCCACATAGAGAGCAATCCTGCCCGCACCATCGATGGCATAATTGGCGGAAGCCCTTCTGTCCCGCTCGCCGAACGCCTCACCCAGTTCCTCCAGCCCAAGATCACCCGCCATATGATGGATTGTGATCTTTTTAATCTCGTCCTCTCTCGGAAAATCCGCATTGGGGGACAAAAACACATAGTCTACAAGCGAACTGTTTCGCTCGATCACGGACTCTCTCTCCGCCTCTGTCAATTCCCGTCCCACAAACCCTGGAAGCTTCTGGTCAGAAATCAAACACAGGACGAATACCAAGACAGCCAATACCACAAATCCTGCCAACAGAAGCCATATGCTCAAAAACTTCGTGTTCTTATCAGCCTTCCTCTTATCCATATAAGCACTTCCATATTCTATAATCCAATTCATTATAGACGGTTCTTCCAATTACTGTCAAGGCGATTTTCCATTGAGTTCCCACCCATCTCCTGTTACAATAAAAATGTTACCGAGCGATTTAAGATTTTTATAAGAAACAGCCCCGAATTCTTCTAAGAATTCTGTTTTATGATACAGTCAGGCTGAAGGATGGATGGGAAACGCTTCCCGTCTGTGAGTCAGAGGAGATACCGATATGAACGAATGTGTACTGGTGGTGGATGACGACAGGGAAATCGTGCGGGCCATTGCCCTGCTTTTGGAAAAAGAGGGATATCAGGTGTGCAGGGCCTACGACGGCATGGAGGCCCTTCGGATTCTGGCGGAGCAGCCGGTCCGGCTCATCCTCATGGACGTGATGATGCCGAAGCTTGACGGCCTGTCGGCCATGATGAGGATACGGGAACGAAAAAATCTTCCGATCATCATCTTGAGCGCCAAAACAGAGGATACGGACAAGGTTCTGGGGCTTTCCATGGGAGCCGACGATTACGTCGCCAAGCCCTTCAACCCGGCGGAGCTCGCAGCAAGAGTAAAAAGCCATCTGCGCCGCTACACGCTGCTGGGCGATATCAACTCCTGGCACGATTCTCCGGAGATCTGGAACGGGCGGCTCTGTTACCGGCCGGGGGAGCGGACCCTCTATGCGGACGGGGAACCCGTAAAGCTCACCGCCACGGAGACCAAGATCATCGACCTCCTCATGCGCAACCGGGGCCGGATTTTTCCGGCGGAGGAAATCTATGAGCGGGTCTGGGAAGAGCCCTCCTTTTCCCCCGAGAATACGGTCATGGTGCACATCCGCCATATCCGGGAAAAAATCGAACTCAATCCGAAGGAGCCAGAATACTTAAAGGTGGTGTGGGGCATTGGATACAAAATCGAAAAAATCGAAACTCATTGTTAGCTTTGCCATATTCTTTCTTGGAATGACTCTGTTTATTGACAGTCTTCTCTCCGTCGCAGGTCTCGCCGTTTCCTCCAAAGGCACGGCCCTTGACTGGCATAAAAGCTATCAGGAAACGGCGGCTTTCCGCAGTTATATGGCCAGCTATCTGGAAGCCTTTCTCGGCGTGGCAACCGGCGGCAAGGGCTGGAGGCTTTATGGGACGGCCGACCGGTACGAGGGTGATGCGATTGTCCAGGAAGAGGCCGTGGCGGGAACCGGCTGGGAGGATTGGACCGGTTTCTTGGAAGATCAAACATGGGAAACCTGGGAAGCATGGGAGACATGGGAGGCGGAAGTCTCTGAGGAAGCAGTGCCCTCTGTCCCCCAGACCGAGGCCTCCGGCATGGACTGGCGGGACAATTACCGGGACGGCACCTGGTCCGGCA
>CAJUOF010000289.1 GCA_910587905.1 uncultured Lachnospiraceae bacterium | reverse complement strand
TTTTTTTTCGATCATAACCTTTGCAAAGGCCATCACGTTTTTCGCCATATTGGGGAAGCCCATTTTGTGGCACTGGTAAGCCCCGTGCTGCTTGCCCATGCCGATGACCAGCATCTTGCAGATCCCGCTTTCCACCGGCCCCCTGAAATCCGTGTGGGCCTTCACTCGCCCGATGGGGATGATAAAATCCGCCCCATTTGCATACTTGTCCATGTGGACTTCCTGGCCGTCGGGGGCATATCCGATCACCTCTGTCTCCATGGATGAGAGGATCGGCACTCCCATGGCCTCTTCCGTTACACCGTAACCGGCCAGGATCCCCCTCTGTCCCTCGGCGTCGGCACCCCCATGACTGCCCATGGCCGGAATGATAAAGGGCCGGCCGCCGGCCTCCTTCACCAGGTCACAGACAGCGCGGGTAATCCTCGCCACATTGACGACCTCCCGGCTTCCAGAGGTAATACAAACCTGGTCCCCCGGCCGAATCCGGTCCAGGGTCCCCTCCCTCTGCAGAGCCTTTCTGACCGCCCCCTCCACATCCTCGATATGGGAGCCGTCCATCTCATAGCGGACCTTTGCGAACCTGGGGATCACGATATCCGCCAACAACTGATCCATTAAATTCATTGCCATGCCTCCCGTCATTTGGCCGGAATCAGGTACTCGTCCGCATTGATGCCAAGTTTCTCACAGTATTTGCGGATATCCGCCTCCGTCGCCTTGTTGATTCCGATGCCGTGGGCGAGCACCTCCTTCGCACTGTCTGACTCCTTGTCCCCGTGCACGTAGATCCGGTCATGGCCCTGGGCCTTCTCCGCATCCCGCATGCTCTGCATGTATTCAGACAGCAGGCGGACGGTCTCCTCCTTGTCCACCTGCCGAAATCAATGGCAGCAAAGAAATGGCAGCATTTCTCGTCTTTCTTCGTTACCCGGATCCCCTTGGACACGGCGCCGTGGGACATGATGCCGCACATGATGTCCACCAGCATGCCGAAGCCGAAACCCTTGTGGCCGCCAAAGTCCATTCCCTCGCCGCCCCAGGGCATGATCCCGCCGCGGGTCTTCTCCGTATAATCCGGGTTGGTCTTGTTGGCACGGATCTCGATAAACTTGTGAGGATCCGTGGACGTCACGCCCTGCTCGTCCACCAGCATGCCCGGCTTTAACTCGTGGTCGATCTTGGCGTAGACCTCCATCTTCCCACAGGTCATGATCGAAGTTGCAAAGTCCAGATGGAAATTGTGGGGCTTTGCGGGAATCGTGATGGCGATGGGATTGGTGCCCAGCATCGGCTCCCTGCCGTAGGTGGGCACCACCAGAGCCTCCGCATTGGTCATGGAGATTCCCATCATCCCCGCATCTGCCGCCAGCTTGGAATAATACCCGGCAATCCCGTAATGGTTGGAATTCCTGACACTGACCATGCCCACGCCGTACTGCTTCGCCTTTTCAATGGCCAGATTCATGGCCTTGACGCCCGCAAGCTGTCCCATTCCGTCCTTTGCGTCAATGACGGCAAAACACAGGCTGTCCTCCACCACCTCCATGGTGACGCCCCTCTTGATTCTTCCGATATCCAGGCTGAAGGGATACAAGGTCATTCGATTACAGCCATGGGATTCGATCCCAAACAGATCGGAGGTCAGAAGCACATCCGCAATGATCTTTGCCTCTTCCTCACTGTACCCGTAGCGGCGCATCATCTCCACGTCCAGGTCAAATAACTTCTGATACTCATATTTTGTGTACTGATTTCCTTCCGACATTGTCTTTTCCTTTCTATATCTGAAATAACCGGTGATTGCGACACACAAAATTGCAGAATGGATTCTGGCAATATGTCCGTCCAAGGCCTGCTGCGCCAATCTATTCCCTCTGTCAGCCGCCCAGGTAAGCCTTGATGATCGTGTCATCCTTGGAGAGCGTCTCGCTGTCGCCGGAAGCGGTCACATAACCGTTCTCCAGCACATAACAGCGCTTTGAAATCTGGAGCGCCATGTAAGCATTCTGCTCCACGATGATAATGGGAATCCCAAGCTCCTTGTTGACCCGGATAAAAATGTCAAACATATCGTCCACGATGACCGGGGCCAGCCCCAGGGAGGGCTCGTCGCACATCAAAAGCTTCGGGTCCGACATCAGCCCCCTCGCCACCGCCAGCATCTGCTGTTCTCCTCCGGAGAGGGAACCGGCCCTCTGCTTTGCCCGCTCCTTAAGGCGGGGAAATAATTCGTACATCTCCTCGATCTTATTTTTTAGCTCTGTGCGGGAACGCTTGATGGAATAGCTCCCCATCTCCAGATTTTCCAGGACCGTCATGCCGGGGAACACTTCCCGGCCCTCCGGGATCTCAATGATCCCCTGCCTGGTGATATCATGGGTCTTCATCTTCGTGATATCCTTCCCCATGAACTCGATGTTCCCCTTCCGCACCGGAACGGCCCCCATGATGGAATTCATGGTCGTGCTCTTTCCCGCACCGTTGGAGCCGATGACCGCCACGATCTCCTTTTCCTCCACTTCCAGGGACACGCCGTGAAGCGCCTGCACATTCCCGTAATAAGCGTCGATTCCACTCACCTTTAAAATCATTCTGCGCCCTCCTGTTCTTTGTTCTTGACGAACGCACTCCCCAGGTATGCGGTGATGACCTCGTCGTTGTCCCGAATCTCGGCAGGCGTCCCGGCGGCGATCTTCTTCCCGAAGGAAAGGACCGTAATGTCGTCGCTTAAGTTCATGACCACATCCATGTTGTGCTCGATCAGGAAAAACGTGAAACCCTCATCATAGGATTTCTGAATGACCTTCACAAGCTCCACCCGTTCCGAAGGGTTTAAACCCGCCGCAGGCTCGTCCAGAAGGATTAACTTCGGGTCCGTCATCATGGCTCTGGCGATCTCCGAAATCTTCTGGCGCCCGTAGGGCAGGTTCTTCATGTACTCGTTCCGCAGATGGTACATGCCAAGCTTGTCAAGCAGACTCTCCGCTTTCTCCTTGAGCATCTTTTCCTCGTTTGCCGAACCCTTAAAGTCCAGGATCGTGCGCACCAGCCCCATCTTCGTAAGCTGGTTCCCGCCGACCATAATGTTTTCCAGAAGCGTCATAGTCTGGAACACCTTGATATTCTGGAAAGTCCTTCCGATCCCCAGTCTGGCGATCTCATACGTCTTTTTTCCAGTCACGTTCTGCCCGTCAAACTCCACCGTACCGGAGGTGACCGGAAGCACACCGGTGATCAGGTTCACAGTCGTGGTCTTCCCGGCACCGTTGGGGCCGATCAGAGAATGGACGGAATGTTCCTTCACATCGATGTTCAGCGAATCCACCGCCAAAAGCCCGCCGAAACGCTTCGTGACGTCCGTAAGCTTCAAAATGCTAGTTTTCTCCACTTGCGCCCTCCTTCCTCTTCCTTCCGGCAACAAGTTTCTTAACCGGCCTGGAGACCGCCTCCCCCCAGCCATTGGGGAAGAACAGGATTCCCAGGAAAATAATGATATAGAACGTGATCAGATAATAATTGCCAAGCCCTCTGAGAAGTTCCGGCAGAATCGTGACAATCACCGTACCGAACATGGCTCCGGACACGGAACCAATCCCGCCCACCAGGAGCATCAGCACAAAGTTCATGGAGATATCCACCGTGTAGGTGGAAGGGCTGATGTAGCCGTAAAAATGCGCATACATGGCGCCCGCCACCGTGCCGAAGATGGCCGCCGCAATAAACGCCTTCACCTTCACGTCCGCTATGTTGATGCCGCTCATTTCCACCGCATCCGAATTGTCCCGCAGGGAACGGTAGAGCCTGCCCCATTTGGAATTCACGATCCGGACTGCGCAGAAAATGGCGATCAGCACGAAAACGACATATAAGTAATAAGATTTCACATAGCTGTCAAAGCTGAGGCCAAACAGGGAATAGGGCGCAATGCTCTTAAGCCCCTGAGAGCCCCCTGTCACCTTGGTCATGTTGTTCAAAAAAATCTGGACCACCTGCGTAAAACCGATGGTAGTCAGGGAAAAATATACGCCCTTCAGCCGAAGGCTCGGATAGCCCAGGACCAGGCCGATCAGAATGCCGGTCACGACGGCCACCAGAAGGCCCAGCCAGGGGGAAAGCCCCGTGTTTTTCACGAACAGGGCCGAGGAATAAGCTCCGAGGGCGTAAATGCCCGCAGAACCGAGATTCATCTGCCCGATCAGCCCGGTAATCAGATTTAAACCCAACACCAGGACGATGTTGATCAGCACCCGCACGAAGACCACCATCCAGTAATCATTCCGGACAATGTGCGGCAGGCACAGGACAAGGGCCAGAACCACCGCCCATTTTATCAGGTTCTTCGTATTATTTTTATTCTTCATCTTCCTTACCTCCCCTGTGCCCGTTTCCCGAGGAAGCCGGTCGGCTGAATGAGCAGGAACACGATCAACAGCAAAAATGAAACCGCATCCTTGTAGACGGCCGGAATGAAAATCGTCGCCAAATTTTCCACCACGCCAATGAAAATGCCGCCCACAATGGCCCCCGGAATGTAGCCAAAGCCACCGATCACACCGGAACAGAAGCCTTTTAAGCCGATGGTGGTCGCCATGGTGGCACTGATGTTCACCAGAGGGATCACCAGAAAGCCGATGACCGCACAGATCATGGCGCTGAGGGCCGTGGTAATGCAGATGCTCCTATTGATGTTGATGCCCATGAGTGCGGCCGCCTTCTTGTTCTGCTCCACACACCGCATGGCCTTTCCCGTCTTCGTAAATTTAAAAAACACCTCAAGCACGGCGACCAAAAGAACCGCCACCACAATGATCACGATGTTGGCGGAGGTGATGGCAAAGCCGCCCACGAAATAAGTCTTATCCAGCCAACCGGAAACCCTCATGTTTCCGGAGCCCCAGAAGAGACGGATAAACTCAGAAATGATCTTCGCCAGGACCACTGTCCCGATGATTGCAAAAATATTGGAGCGCATGCTGTAAAGGCGGTTAAAAATGCCCGCCGCAAGCAGGGCGCCAACTGCTCCCATGATCGCTAAAGTGAGGATAATTGCAATGGGATTACTCAGATTCATTTTGATGATCATACTGCCGCCGAAAATGTAGGCGCCCAGGGTGATCAACTTGTCATGACTGAAGTTGAGCAGACCGGAGGAATTCCAGATCAGCGTATATTCAATGCCGACCAGGGAATAGATCATGCCATATGCAATCCCTGTGATGAGGAGCTGAAATACCATGGTTGACATAACTTCTTCTCCTTATAGACTGCGGGCACCCCTGTCTGTCGGAATGCCCGCATAGTATTGGTTACCCATTTGATCCGGCCGTTTATTCGCTTACGCTCTGTACAAATTCCGGAGCCTTTCCGTTCAATTTCGCAATCACACAGCTATGTACCAGATTGTTTACGTCGTCGCAGTAGAAATCCCCGGTAGGCAGAGTGTTGGTCTGGCTGGCCGCAATAGCATCCCGAACGGCCTGGGGAGTCACCTCGCCGGCCTGCTCACAGGAGAGAACCGCCTCACAGATCGTGACCGCCGCCCCGTAATAAGCCGCCGCATAGAGGTCGGGAGTCTCGCCGTAAAGATCCTGATACGCCTTCACGAAGTCCACGGCCACCGTGTCCGTAGAGGTGGAGATAAAGTCCGTCACAGAGTAAGCACCGTCCACCCAGCTATCCTCGCAGAGATTCAGCACATTGTCCAGAGTCAGTCCGGGAGAAGCGATCTTGTTGACGTCCGGCAGATAGGTGGCAAGCTGCTGATAAATAATGGCCGTCTCCGCATCGTGGGTCCAGGTGAAGACCGTGTCACATCCGGCGCTCTGGCACTCCAGAATCGCAGAGGTAAAATCCACATCGTTTACATTGTGAGGGCAGTCCACGTACTCGATTTTCTGTGAATCAAAATACGCCATGGCCGCATCTGCGCCGCCCTGTCCGTACTCATCCGACGCATGGAGAATACCAACCTTCTTTGCATTCAGGGTATCCTTACAGAAGGTCGCCGCCACAGTAGCCATAATTGCATCGGAAGCACGGGTACGGAACATGTAATCATTGCTTCCGTCGATGGCTACAGAGGTCCCTCCCACCAGGACGCACACCTGCTGTTCCGAAACCGTGTCGGACACTGCCAGGGCCGCCGAGCTTCTGTGAGGCCCGATGATCGCTACACACCCGTCGGAGATCAGCTTCTGGACCGCCGTCAGTGCGCCCTCATTGGTGGTCAGGTCGTCTTCCGTGTTCAGGACAAACTTCTCGTATCCAGCCTTTTCATTGTACTGGGCGATCACCATCTCCGACGCCTTCTGCATCCGCTCTCCGTTGAGCGCATTGTCGCCGGTCAGCATGGCCGCCAGGCCGATCTTGTAAGTCTCACCGCTCCCTGCGGGCGCTTCACTGCCGGCCGCCTCGGTTCCCTCCGCTTTTGTCTCCGCCGCCTTGGTGTCTTCCGCCTGGGACGCCTCCGTTCCAGCGGCCTCTGTCCCCTTCGTGTCAGAGCCGCCTCCGCACGCCATCAGGCTAAGCGTCATTGCCGAAGCCAGAAACAATGCCAAAAGTTTTTTCATTTCGTTTCCTCCTTTTGAATAAATTTAAAATTTTTTATTTTTTATATGGCTATAATAATTTATTTTATACAGTTTGTCAATGGATTTTTTCGATTTTTTTGTGAAAAATACAATATATCTTTTTAAGAATTTGTTTTTCAAAGTGTTTAGCAATTTATTTTATGAAAAAAATTAAAAATTTTTTATTCTAAAGAAATTGACTGTTCCAGATTTTTTCTTTATAATGGAACTCGTACTTAATCATCTATTCAGGAGACAGCCATGAGCCTTAAACAAAATTTGGACAGCCTGGTCTATGACAATATCGTTGATTCCTTGATCGTCGGAGAATATGAGATGGGCAGATCGGAAGAGCACACGTCTGAACTCCAGTCACGTAACCGAATCTCG
>CAJUOF010000288.1 GCA_910587905.1 uncultured Lachnospiraceae bacterium | reverse complement strand
CCAGCCATCCATGGTTGTTCGCATTCCCGGCAAACAGCTCCTTAAATGTCTGCATCTTTGCATCCAGATTATCTGCAAAATTTAAAGCCAATGCCTCCGCCAGAGCCGGTTTCTTGGGGGAACCGTACTCATATTCTCCGTGGTGGGCCAAAATACAATGCGTAAGCTCCGCCGCAAGCTTTGCCGGAAACTCTGGAATTTCCCGGATCTTTTCCTGTAGCATCACGGTCCCAATGACAATATGTCCCAAAAGCTGTCCCTCATCCGTATAGTCATTTTCCGGAAAACCAGAAAGCTCTCTGGTCTTTCCGATGTCATGGAACAGGGCGGCTCCCATCAACAGATCCCGTTTCAAAAGCGGGTATTGTCTACTATAAAAATCACAGAGCTTCATCACGCTCAAGGTGTGCTCCAAAAGGCCTCCCACGAATCCATGGTGAACCGTCTTGGCCGCCGAGTGGCCTTTAAAGCTCTGAATAAATTCTTCATCCTCCATAAAGAAGCTCTCGGCCAGGGTGCGGAGGAATTGGTTCTTTATCCCTTTAATAAAGCCCAAAAGCTCATTGTACATCACATCCCTGTCCTTCTCCGACACCGGCAGATAGTTGGCCGGATCATATTCCCCTGATCTCGCCACCCGCAGACGCCGGATATTCACCTGAGGCGAATTCTGAAAGCTGGTGACATCCCCGTCAATCTTCACGTAATCCAATGCCTCAAAATGATCGATCCCGCTGGAAAGTTCCCAGATCTTCCCGTCAATCAAACCGGACTTATCCTGCAGTGCCAGAGAATAATAAGTCTTACCCATCTTCGTCTTAGCCACCTGCTTGGTTTTGCACAGATAAATCTCGGAAATCCGTTCGCCTTCCCGAAGCTCTGCAATATATTTCATACTCTTCCTTTCATCCGCTCTTTCAGCGTCCGCCTAAGATCACATTAAATTCCATTTCCGTATAACCGTCTCGGCCGACCCGCATGACATGGGCCGTCACGGCTTCCTCCGGAAGTTTGCCTTCCAAAAAGCCTTCCATCATATTCACCGACAAAATCTCCGTATCATCCAAGGCCACCAGCACATCCCCGCTCTGAAGCCCCGCATGGTAGGCCGGCCCTTCCAAAACTGCCTCCGACACATACACGCCTCTGGGAATCTGTCTGCTCTCACTGATCTCTTCCGTGACATCCTGCCCGATAATTCCCATGTAAGCCAGAACAGAGCCGTTGGAAAGCCGTTCAATGCTGCTCTTTAGATCCGAGATTCCCACTGCACTGGTCGTGCCGGAACCGGTGGTTCCCGCGGTGAGAACTCCCACAATCTGTCCTTTCAGGTTGATCACAAAACCTGTCGCCTGGCTGCTGGTGGACACGTCCGTATAGATCATGCGGACATCCATATCTTCCTTCTGAACCCCCGGCTTCAGATAGGTGATCATCCCATATGCGACGGAGCCGACAAAATCCTTCGGACTGCCCACCAGAATCACGGGCTGTCCGAGCCTGAGTTCGATGGAGTTTCCGAGAGATACCGGCCGAACCTGCTTCCTGGTCGCCTCGTCCACACTGGCAAGCGGAACACTGACGATGGCGATCCCAGTTTTCCCATCCGCCGATTTGACGGAGGCTGCCGCCTTTGTCCCGTTGTGGAACGTCACCTCCACCGTCGCCTCGCCCTCCTGCGTCCGATAGCCGGTCAGGATCAGCATTTCATAGGAGGTAATGTTCCAGACAACACCTGAGGCTTTTCCCTCTGTCTCGATGGGATTGTCAAACAGGTCTGTCGTCGGCGTCCTGGTGGTAACGGTCACAATTCCCTGGTTGGCCTCGTCGGCAATCTCCCCGAGAGCCTGATACAGATTTTCATAATCTGTAATGTTCCACTGATAGGACTCCACAGCCGACTCCACCACATCCTTGATGTCCTCCGTGGGCTGAGTCTCCGGCTGGGTCTCTGTCGGAAGCTGTTCGGATTCCTCCGTCGGCGGCTCCGATTCCTGCGGCTTCGTCTCCTCATCCCTGGGAAGATGGATGGCCGTCTCCGGCGGCATCTCTTCCTTCTGAAACCATTCCTCCATGTAGGGCCGCAGGCACACAAAAACCAAACAGGCGACCGTGCCGAAAAGAACTGCACTGACAAACAGTGAGATCCCCCGCCTCACCCATCTTCTCCTGCCCTCCAGACGATCAAGAATCCTCTCTCGCACAAAAACCCGTTCAGGCTCCGATGCCTCCTCCTTCTCCGGTTCTCCCTGTGTTTTCTCATCCAGTTCTTCCTGGCTCTTATTCTCTAAATCTGCCATGTAACATCTCCCTGATCACAGATACGCCGTTTCACTGGTTTCCATTATAGATGATATCCCCCTGTTTTTGAAGTGTTTTCCAAAAATTTTTCCCAAAAGCGACGGAAATTCTGGTATACTATCACTCAAGGAGAATGTCTATGAACCAAAAAGCGTTACGTACACTGGAATTTGAGAAAATTATTGAAAAACTGACAGAATTTGCCGCGAGCCTTCCGGGAAAGGAGCTTTGCAGAAAGCTCGTCCCTTTTACCTGGCCGGAGGATATCCGATTGGCCCAGAGGGAAACCAGCGACGCTTTGCGGCGGGTCATCTTAAATGGTTCCCCGTCCTTTTCAGGCGTGCGGGATATTCGCAGTTCCCTGAAGCGCCTGCAAATCGGAGGCGTCCTTGGTATGTCCGAGCTGCTTCATCTCTCCGGTCTTTTGACAACTGCGGCCAGGATGAAAGCGTATGGGCGAAGCAGCGGTGACAGCCTGAGGCGAAGCTCCCTCCCCACAGAAGGACGAAAAAAGGCGGAATCGGTCATGGACGGCCAGAAGCTGCCGGAGGGGGCAGATGAGGAATTCTCGGATTCCCTGTCCGAGCTTTTTCGTCTTTTGGAGCCCCTGACCCCGCTCAGTCAGGAAATCAACCGGTGCATTTTGTCGGAGGATGAAATGAACGACGACGCCAGTCCGGGACTCCGCCATGTGCGGCGGACCATGCGAATCACCGGGGAAAAGGTTCACGGTCAGTTGAACACCATCTTAAACGGAAACCGCACCTATCTTCAGGACGCCGTCATCACCGTGAGAAACGGCCGTTACTGCCTGCCGGTGAAGGCGGAATATAAAGGACAGGTTCCCGGTATGGTCCACGACCAGTCCTCTTCCGGCTCCACCTATTTCATCGAACCCATGGCCGTTGTCCGTCTGAACAATGAGCTCAGGGAGCTGGAAATTGAAGAGAAGAAAGAGATGGAGGCTGTGCTGGCTTCCCTCAGTGCCATGGCCGCCGAGCAGGCGCTCCTTCTGGAGTCAAATTACGAAATTTTGGGACGGCTGGATTTTATTTTTGCCAGAGCTTCCCTTTCTTCTTATTATGGGTGTAGTGAGCCCAAGTTTAATACCGACGGTTACATCCATATCCGGGACGCCAGACATCCGCTCTTAGACGCGAAAAAGGCCGTGCCCATCACCGTAACTCTGGGAAAAGACTTTGATCTTCTCATCGTCACCGGCCCCAACACCGGAGGCAAGACGGTCTCTCTGAAGACGGTCGGCCTCTTCACGGTCATGGGCCAATGTGGGCTCCATATCCCTGCGGCCCCTGATTCGGAGTTGGCCGTGTTTGAAGAAGTTTTCGCCGACATCGGAGACGAACAGAGCATCGAGCAAAGTCTCAGTACCTTCTCTGCCCATATGACCAACATCGTCTCCATCCTGGAACAGGCCGACAGCCATTCCCTGGTCCTCTTCGACGAGCTCTGTGCCGGAACGGACCCGACGGAGGGAGCGGCCCTGGCCATCTCCATTTTGTCCTTTCTGCATAAGATGCAGGTGCGTACCATGGCTACAACCCATTACAGCGAACTAAAGGTCTTTGCCCTCTCCACCGACGGAGTGGAAAATGCAAGTTGCGAATTCAATGTGGAGACTCTGCGCCCCACCTACCGTCTGTTGATCGGCATTCCGGGAAAGAGCAACGCCTTCGCCATCGCCGGAAAGCTGGGGCTCCCCGCTTTTATCATCGAGGATGCCGGAAAACGGATCGGCAGCGAGGATGCCGCCTTTGAGGATCTGCTCTCTGATCTGGAAAAAAGCCGGCTGGAACTGGAGCGAGAGCGGGCGGGAGCTGCAAGCTACCGGGCAGAGGCCGAAAGGCTGAAGGAGCGGCTTGCCGGCAAGCAGATCCGCTTGGACGAGAGCCGGGAGAAAGTCCTCGCCCGTGCCAATGAGGAGGCCCGCAGGATTTTGGCCGACGCCAAGGCTACGGCCGACGAAACCATCCGAAACATCAACCGCCTGGCCCAGAAAAGCGGTGTGGGAAGGGAATTGGAACAAGAACGGCAGCGGTTGAAAAAAAAGCTGGACTCTGCCAACGAGCGCATGGCTGTAAAAGCCGAAAAACCGAAGAAGGCTTACCGGCCGGAGGATTTTAAGATCGGAGACTCGGTACGGGTACTGTCTATGAATTTAAACGGTACCGTCAGTACCCGTCCCAATGCAAAGGGGGACCTGTATGTGCAGATGGGCATTCTCCGTTCCCAGGTCAATATCAAGGATCTGGAGCTTTTGCAGGAGGATACCATTTCCACCCCCGCGGGAAGCTTTGGTACTGGAAGGCGTCCTGGGAAAAAGCAGTCCAGGGAGGGAGGGGCTTCCGTCTCCACCCACATGTCCAAGTCCGCGACCATCTCCCCGGAGATCAATCTGATCGGAAAAACCACCGATGAGGCCTTGCCGGAGCTGGACAAATACATCGACGATGCTTATCTGGCCCATCTGCCCCAGGTCCGCGTCATCCATGGACGTGGTACGGGAGCCTTAAAAAAGGCGGTCCATCAATTCCTGCGCCGATGCCGCCATGTGGCCTCCTACCGTCTCGGCGAATTCGGCGAGGGCGGCACAGGTGTTACCATTGTAGAGTTTTCTTATGATCCATGAACCAAGGAGGTCGTCCTATGCCATCAAAACAGAAAATCCTGATTGTAGACGACGACGAAAACATCGCCGAGTTGATCTCCCTTTATCTCATCAAGGAATGCTATGAGACCAGGATCGTCCACGACGGAGAATCTGCGCTTCAGGCTTTTCCCGGCTTTTCACCAGATTTGATTCTGCTGGATCTGATGCTTCCCGGTATCGACGGCTATCAAGTCTGCCGGGAGCTCCGAAAGGATACCTCCGTTCCCATTATCATGCTCTCTGCCAAGGGGGAGGTCTTCGACAAGGTTCTGGGCCTGGAGTTGGGCGCCGACGACTATATCATCAAGCCCTTTGACTCCAAGGAACTGGTGGCCAGGGTCAAGGCCGTGCTGCGCCGAACCTCCCAGGCTCCCCCGGCTGCCTCCCCAAGTCCCCAGGGACAATATGTGGAATATCCGGATCTGGTGGTGAACCTGACCAATTACTCGGTGGTCTGTATGGGCCGCTCCGTGGAGATGCCGCCCAAGGAGCTGGAGCTTTTATATTTCCTGGCCTCCTCCCCCAACCAGGTCTTCACCAGAGAGCAGCTCCTTGACCATATCTGGGGATATGAATATGCCGGAGACACCAGGACCGTGGATGTCCATATCAAGCGTCTGCGGGAAAAACTGGACGACCACCCCTCCTGGCAGCTCTCGACGGTGTGGGGCATCGGCTATAAGTTTGAGGTAAAACGATGAGGATTTCCCTTTATATCAAGGTGTTGTTCGGTTATCTCATATTCGGAGTCCAGGGCTTTATCACCATCGCCTTTTTTTCAGATCGGAAGAGCGTCGT
>CAJUOF010000287.1 GCA_910587905.1 uncultured Lachnospiraceae bacterium | reverse complement strand
CTGGAAATAACGGTCCTTGCTGCCGTTCTCCATGGCGGCAATGGACCCCATCCCCCGGTACACCTTATATTTCCTGCCCTGGAACAGCTCAAAGGTTCCGGGGCTCTCGTCGCAGCCCGCAAAGATGCTGCCCATCATGCAGACGCTCCCGCCTGCGGCGATGGCCTTGGTCATGTCGCCGGAATACTTGATGCCGCCGTCGGCGATGATCGGAATCCCGTACTCCTTCGCCACGGCGTAGCAGTCCATGATGGCCGTAATCTGGGGAACGCCGATGCCGGCCACCACCCTGGTGGTACAGATGGAGCCGGGGCCGATGCCCACCTTCACGGCGTCCACCCCCGCCTCGATAAGCGCCTTCGTGGCAGCTCCCGTGGCCACGTTTCCGGCGATGACCTGGAGCTCTGGATAATTGGCCTTGATGTCACGCACCGCATTCAGGATGTTGGCCGAATGGCCGTGGGCCGAATCCACCACCACGCAGTCCACCTTGGCCGCGACAAGGGCCTCCACCCGATCCAAAAGGTTGGCCGTGATTCCCACCGCCGCACCGCACAGGAGCCGTCCCTGCGCGTCCTTCGCCGAATCCGGATATTTGATCTGTTTCTCAATATCTTTAATGGTGATGAGCCCTTTCAGGTTGAAATCCGCATCCACCAGAGGAAGCTTCTCCTTTCTGGCCTTTGCCAGGATCTTCTTGGCCTCGTCCAGGGTGATGCCCTCCGGCGCCGTAATCAGTCCCTCCGAAGTCATGGATTCCTTGATCTTCTTGGAAAAATCCGTCTCAAATTTTAAATCCCGGTTGGTGATGATGCCAACCAGCTTCCGGCCCTCCGTGATGGGAACGCCGGAAATGCGGAACTTGCCCATTAACTCATTGGCGTCCGCCAGTGTATGTTCAGGAGATAAATAAAAAGGGTCGGTGATGACACCGTTTTCCGAGCGCTTGACCTTGTCCACTTCCTCCGCCTGGGCCTCCACGGACATATTCTTGTGAATGATGCCGATCCCGCCCTGCCTTGCCATGGCAATGGCCATCCTGTGCTCCGTAACCGTGTCCATCCCGGCGCTCATCATCGGAATGTTCAGTTTGATTTTCTTCGTAAGATGGGTCGACAGATCCACCATGTTCGGCGTCACCTCCGAATATGCAGGCACCAGCAGCACATCGTCAAAGGTAATCCCTTCACCGATAATTCTACCCATTTCCCTTTTTCTCCTTTCTTCCTCTTCAAGTCCAAAGTTTTATGCTATTTAATATATTATCCTACCCAAAATGTCTCCCTGTGTCAAGCATTTTCCAAGATACGAAAAAATCCTGCCAGCACACCATTCTGGCAGGATTTGAGCAGTTATTTATGCAACGCCGTTTACGGCCTTGGTCAAACGGGCAACCTTCCGGGAAGCGGTGTTCTTATGATAAACACCCTTGGAAGCAGCCTTGTCAATCTCGCTGATGGCTACTAATAAGCTGGCCTGTGCAGCAGCCTTGTCACCGGCAGCAATAGCAGTCTCGACCTTTTTGATCATGGTCTTTACCCTGGAACGGATCGCCTTGTTCCTGGCGGTCTTGGTCTGGGTTACTAACACCCTTTTCTTTGCGGATTTGATATTTGCCAATTGGTACACCTCCAAATCAAATAAAATAGTTGGTTTTTATCTGGTTTGCATTAAAGCCGGACACGGACAGTCTAATGTAAACATACTGCTTTAGTCTAACCCAAAAACATGCGGCTGTCAATAGCGAAATTCACTTTTTCTCGAAACTCATAGAAAGAGCGCCCCCCTCATCGTAAGCTTCTATATTCAAGAACAAACGGAGCGTTCCATACATGAAAAACAGCCCCCCGCAAAGCCGTCCAACCGGCTTGACAGGGGACCTTTCTTACTCCATTCCGTTTCGATCTTATTTTTCAAAAATGATCTTTGCGCCGCTCTCTTCCATGGTGATCTTGCCGTCTTTGTACTCTGCTTTTGCGTCAGAGCCGTCCACGGTCAAAGTGAGAGTGGAACCGCTGTACTTCCAAGTTCCATCCGCCTGCTGTCCCATCAGGTCCATGCTGAACTTGCCGTCGCTCTTAATGTCCATCTCCATCTTCATATCGCTCATGCCCATCTGCGACAGGTATTCGTCCACCTTTACATTGACACCCATGGCTTCGACTGCGGTTGCCTTCCAAGTACCAACTACGGGAGAATCCCCTTTCTTTCCGCCGCATCCGGCCAGAGCCAGAACGGTCATGACCACTGCGAGCACAAGTACCGCTACACGCTTCTTCATTTCACATCCTCCATTTGACTAAAATATTTGAGTATGAAACCCACAAAAACTAATTTAGCACTTTTCCCACGGAAATGCAAGAGGAATCTTGAAAAATATCCATATAATATGCCCGATTTTATCGTTTTTTATTCCTTCCTGTCCTTCCTTTTTCCGGACAGAAGCTCATGCAATGGTTTCCGCACCTTTTTTCTCGTCAGCTCCACCAAATTCAGCCTGGTAAAGCCCAGAAGGTTCACCTTCACCGGGTCGTTCTCCAGGGCGGCGGCGAATACTCTCAGGAGCTGTTCCTTGTGGTCCCTTTCCTCCATGTCAATAAAGTCCACGATGATGATTCCCGACAGGTTCCGGAGCCTTAGCTGGACGGCGATCTCCGCCGCCGCCTCCAGGTTGATCTTGAAAAAGGTCTCCTCCAGCCGCTTTTTCCCGTCAAATTTCCCGGTGTTGACATCGATGGACACCAGCGCCTCCGTGGGCTGGATGATGAGCGACCCGCCGGACTTTAACCAGACCTTTTCCGAGAGGGCCCTGGAGAGTGCCGTCTCCAGGCTGTACAGCTTGGAGAGGGGATACGAGTCCCCGTAAAGCCGCAGGGCGGGAAGCGGGCAGGCTTCGTCCTGCGCCCTGAGGGCCGCCGCCTTTTTGGCCACCAGGCCGTAGACGGCCTCGTCGTCGGTGACCACCTCCGAGAGGAACGCCGTCCGGTTGTTGAAAATCTCCGAGAGGAACGCCGGCTCCGGTTCCTGGAGGAGGGTCCCCGCCGTCCGCGTCTCCCAGAGACCGCACAGCCGCAAAGCCGTTCCGGCAAGCGCCGAAAGTTCCGAGAGGAGCGCCCCCTCCGGGGCCTCTCCCCCGTTGGTCCGCACAATAAGCCCGAAGGGAAACGGGGCCCCCGTCCCTTCCAGGGCCCGAAGGAGAAGCTCCTTGAGGGCCTGCTTCCTCGCCCCGTCCCTGATTTTGGAGGAAAAGCAGATGCCCGTCTTCCCGGTCATGAGCACCAGATACTGCCCGGTGAAAGTCAGGCAGGTGGTCGCCATGGGCAGCTTCGTCTTGACGGCGTCCTTCTCAATCTGGAACAGGAGACTGTCCCCCTCCTTGAGGGCTCTCCCCTCCCGTCCCGGAAGGGGATACTTTTCCCAGTCCTCCAGGGGATAGAAACACATCCTTCCCTGCCCGAATTCCACGAAGGCGGCCCGGATGTTCTTCACGATGCGGCTCACCCGCCCCACGTAGACACGTCCCACCAGGGACTTCTCCTCCTCCGGCTCCAAAAACAGCCCCGTGATCCTGCCGTCCTCCTCCTCGGCCGCAAGCAGGGAGCCTTGGAGGCTGGTGACAATGACACGCCTCATGGCAGTTCCTCCCCGAAATCGGAAAGGGGCGCCAGGCGTCCGTCCTCCGCTCCCCCCTCCCTGGCGTAAAGCTCCAGGCGGTGGATGTCAAAGCTCCAGGGCTCGTACTCCCTTCCCGCAAAGCAGGACCAGGCTTCCAGGAGAAGTTCCGGCTTTAAATTGTCGGCGCTCCCCGACGCCAGCTTCACGAAAATCCCCCCATCCAAAAATCTCCAGTCATAAATGAGCGGGCGGATGTCCACTTCCTTCTCGCTCTTCTTCGTCTTCTTCCGGACAGGAATGGCGCTCTGTGCGAAAAACGTTTCCGCCGTCCCCCGAATTTCCCCCCAGAGCTCCTGCTCCGGCGTGAGGACATAGTCGGCGGCGGCCACCACGGCCATGGCCGGTTTTGCGCCCTCAGGAAGCTGCCAGACGCCGACGATCTCCATCCCCTCGGCCATGACTGCGTTCATCCGCCCCGCCATGGATCTGGAGGATTCACAGGAATGCACCTCCATGTCCAGGTACTCCCCCTCGCTGGTGAGCCCCAGGCCTAAGGGGGAGGCAAAGGACATGAGCTGGTGGGGGCTGAAGCCCGCGGAATAGGCGATGTCCACGCCGGCCCTCCGGTTGACCTTCTGGAAATACCGCATCACGTCCAGATGTCCGATGTACCTCATGAGCCCCGTCTTTATGAATTTAATCCTGATCTTCAAAGCACACGCCCCCTCCGAATTTTTTCACGCCGCAGCCCTGGCAGGCGGCCCGGCAGTTGGGCGTCACCGTTCCTTCCATGGCCCGCTTCCACTCCCGCTTTAAGAACTCCTTCGTGACTCCCGTGTCGATGAAGTCCCAGGGAAGGACCTCGTCCAGGGACCGTTCCCTGAGATTGTAAAAGGCCACATCCACGCCGGCCGCCTCGAAGGCCGCCATCCATTTCTCATTGTCAAAGCATTCCGACCAGGAATCAAAGAGGCACCCTCTCCGGTAGGCCTCCAGGATCCCCCGGCCCACCCGGCGGTCCCCCCTGGCGAGGACTCCCTCCAGCACGGAGACGTCCGCCTCGTGCCAATTGTAGCGAAGGCTCTTGTGGTTCAGCTGCCGCTTCATGGCCTCGTTCACGGTTCGTGCCTTGTCCAGATACTCTTCCTTGGTGAACATGGGGGCCCACTGGAGGGGCGTGAAGGGCTTGGGGATGAAGAAGGACGTGCTGGAATTCACCTGCACCCGGCCCTGCCTGTTCCCCTTGGGCACCGTCTCATAGTAGACCCTCGCCACCTCGTTGGCCAGGGCTGCGATCCCCTCGATGTCTTCCCTCGTCTCCGTGGGGAGCCCCAGCATGAAATAGAGCTTCACCTTGTTCCAGCCGCCCCGAAAAGCCTCCGCCGCCCCGGAGAGGATCACCTCCTCGGTGAGCCCCTTGTTGATCACGTCCCGCATCCGCTGGCTCCCCGCCTCCGGCGCAAAGGTCAAGCTGCTCTTCTTCACGTCCTGCACCCGGCTCATCACGTCCAGGGAAAAGGCGTCGATCCTAAGGGAGGGGAGGGAAATGTTCACGTCCCGCTCCCCGAACCGCTCGATGAGGAAATAGACCAGCTCCTTCAAACGGGTGTAATCGCTGGAACTCAAAGAGCTTAAGGAAATCTCGTCGTGGCCGGTACTCTCCAAAAGCTTCACGGCGTACTCCTTCATATCCTCCACGTCCCGCTCCCTTACCGGCCGGTAGACCATTCCCGCCTGGCAGAACCGGCAGCCCCGGATGCATCCCCGCTGAATCTCCAGCACCACCCGGTCCTGGGTGGCCTTGAGATACGGCACCAGCGGCTTTTCCGGGTAAGGGACCTTCGTCATGTCCACCACCAGCTGTTTGACCACCCGCTCCGGCGCATGGGGACGGTTGGGCCGCATGGCTTTAATGGTCCCGTCCTCCCCATACTCCACGTCATAAAAAGCCGGCACGTAGATTCCCGGAATCTGCGCCGCCTGCTCCAGAAAAGCCCGCCGGCCCTCCCCCGAATCCCGTACCTTCTTATATAAATCAATCAGGTCGTCATAGACCGTCTCCCCCTCGCCGATGTAGAACAAGTCGAAAAACTCCGCAATGGGCTCCGGATTGTAGGCGCAGGGGCCTCCGCCGATGACGATGGGACAGTCCTCCCCCCGCTCCCCGGAGACAAGCGGAATCCCGGACAGATCCAAAATCTGCAAAATGTTGGTATAGCACATCTCATACTGGAGCGTGATCCCCAGAAAATCCATCTCCTTCACCGGAGACTGGCTCTCCAGGGTAAACAGGGGGATCCCCTCCTCCCTGAGGACCCGGTCCATGTCCAGCCAGGGAGAATAGACCCGCTCGCACCAGACGTCCTCCCTTCGGTTGAACATGTCATAAAGGATCTGGATCCCCAGGTGGGACATCCCGATCTCGTACACGTCGGGAAAGCACATGGCGAAGCGGACTTCCACTTCATCCGGGTCCTTCATGACCGCGTTCACCTCGCCGCCGATGTAGCGGGCAGGCTTCTCCACACTCATCAAGATTTTGTGGCTCAACGCCAATTTTCTGTTTTGTAATTCCACTGCGTCCACCTCTTGGGCATTTGGTTTTTTCACTATTTTTAAAAGGAAGCGGCAATCCATTTGCGCATAAACTGTTTTATTATATCACATTCTCCGCAGGCTTTCAAATATCAATTTCTTTTCATCATCTTTTGTTACTGTCAAGTAATCATTGGCAAATTTTTTCATACAGATTTTTTCTGTTCTACATGTCACATTCCAATGGCTATGGATCGTGCTGCTTTTCCTGGTATCTGTTAAAATCCTGCCATAGAAAGCAGCTTCCTCCGGTCTCCGGTCACGTTTCCCTCCAGCCCCACCACATGGCCGATTGCCGGATATTCGTAGCCTTTTCCGTCTCTCCTCGGCGCTTTCGCCGACATCAGGATCTCCCCGTACAGTTCTTCTGCCTTCTCTTCCTCAAAGACCGGCCGCCTCAGCGATT
>CAJUOF010000286.1 GCA_910587905.1 uncultured Lachnospiraceae bacterium | reverse complement strand
GATCCATCCAAAGCCTGCTGCGCCAACCATTCCAACGAGCCCATAAGCGCAGAAACCGATCGGGCAGGGGCCCTCCCGTTTTCCATGGTCTCGTTTCCATGGCGCAGAGGGCTTTTCCTGGATGCAATTGTCAGAATCCTTCCCAGGTTTTGCAGTTTCGCAATTGCCTATGAATATCTAGCAGGTGATTTTACGGTGCTTTCCCGGAGACCCGGGCCATCTGCTCCGCCAGGTATCTGATGGCGGAGTGGGCGGCGACGTTTCCCTCGCCCACGGCCTTTGCGATCTGGTAGGGAGTGCCGGTACAGTCCCCGGCGGCATAGCAGCCCTTCACGTTGGTTTCCATTTTGCGGTTCACCGCCACGTGTCCCTCTTCCACCGAAAGCCCCCAAAGCAGGACGGCCGGAGAGACAGATTCCTTTAAGAAAAACACGCCGTCCACGGGGATCTCCGTCCCGTCTTTTAAGCAGATGCCGCTCACCCGCTCTTCACCGCAGATCTTTGTCACCGGGCCGGAAAGCCGTTCCACGCCCTCGGCCGCAAAGCTGCTGCCCTTAAATAGGGGGCGGTAGTAAACCTTTGCGGCCAGCTCCGCCAGATAGGAGACTTCCTCCTCCATCTCTATATTGTCACAGATGACGGCGATCGTCTTTCCCTTGTAGAGATTTCCGTCACAGGTGGCGCAGTAGCTCACGCCCCGCCCCAGAAGCTCCCGCTCCCCCGGAATGGGCCGCACCGTCTCCACGCCCGTGGCAAGGATCACCGTCTTCGCCTGAAATTCCTCCTGGTCCGCCAGCAGGGAAAAATACTTGCCCATGTTGTAAATCCCGGTGATCCGTTTTTCCGTGATCTCAATTCCCGCCCCGGAAAGCTGATCTGCAAACATTTTGTGGAGGTCCATGCCGCCCACGTCGGCAACCCCCGGATAATTGGAAATGCACTCGGAACGGCGCACCTTGTCACTGAGGGCCGCCGTTCCGAAAAGGTAATAGCTCTTATTCCGAATCTTTGCGTTGAGCGCCGCCGAGATCCCCGCCGGGCCGCTCCCCACGATCGCAATATCCACCATGTTCATATTCTCTTTCCCTCCTAAACACAAAATCACATTCCCATGGCCGTCATACCCGGCCATGGGAACAAATTTTAAAACTCTTCCTTCGCCCCCACCGCCTCGATCAGTTCCCGGTAGGCGGCGTCCATCTTCTCATAAATCTCCTCGTCCAGGATCGTGCTGTACCCAAAGGCCACGTTGCCCGCCAAGTGGGTCCACCGTTATGACCGAATAATCGCCGGGAAGGGCCTTGCTCTCCACGATGGCCGCCTTCCATTCCTCGAGCTGGGCCTCGGAGGTGTCCTCTTCGTCGGAGCTGAGGATCAGGATCACCGCCATGCTGCTATTGTCGTCGGTCCACCAGCCGGCGCACTCCCTGACCGGAGTCCCGGGCCAGTAATCCTCATGGTCCTGAAGCCAGGTCTCTGCACCGTCTCCATCATAGAATACACCAGTTTCTGTGAAATAGTCAATAAAATTTTGGCCGGACCATTCGTCAAGGTTCTCCGGATAGCCGCTAAGGTCCACCTTCGCCTCGCCCTTCTCTCCGCCCCCGGTCGACCCGCCGCAGGCCGCCGTCAAAAACGTCATCAGAAATGCCAGAAAAATAACTGCCGTCTTCTTCATTATTTCCTCTGCATGGCAGGTCTTGCACCTGCCATAAAGGTAGATATGGAATCTTGCTTTCATACTTATGTCCCCCGTTAATATAAAAATTCCGTCAGCCGGTTCCGGATGTATTCGCCGTCCACCGCACCCGGCTCGTGGGCCAGCACGGTCCCGTCCTTGTAATAATAGAGATCCGGGATCCCGTTAATTTTAAACTCCTCCGCCGTCTTCGGGCACTCGTCCACATCCACCTTCACAATGTTGATGAAGGGGAACTCGTCCTCCAGCTCCTCCAAAACCCTCGCCAGCATCTTGCAGGGGACGCAGGTCTTCCCGAAAAAGTCCACCAGCACAAAGCCCTCGCTCACCAGCTCCTTGTAGGTCTCATCCGTCGCAAACGTCGTCGCCATCTTAAATTTCCTCCCGCATCGTCAGATTTTCGTTTACAAAGTCCTCCAGGAAATCCCAGTCGATCTCCTCCAGTTCCTCCAGGGACGCCGCCGTAAGCTCCACGCCTTTGACGGCACCCCGCCAGAGGGCCCCGGCGATCTGCCGCTCCGCCATGCTCCTCATCATCTCTTCTGTCTCTTCCCGGGAATCCACTTCAAAATAGTGCTCAAGCTCCTCTTTTGTCAGCTTCTCAAATTTCTTTCCCGTCTCCGCAAGCTCCTGCCTGACCTCCTTCATGTATGCCGCCGTAAGCTCCGCCAGTTCCTCCTCGTCGAACTCCCAGTCGCTGTGGGTCAGCACCCAGTCGATGATCTGCTCCACGGCCCCGTAGAGGGCCTCCCGTTTTTTCTCTTCCCGGTAAGTCTCCGCCACATGGTCCCGGTAAGCCTCCACCGTCGTGCAGGCGGCATATTCCTCATGCTCCTTCGCATAGGCCGCCGCCATCTCGTCGGTCGGCTCCGGAAACACGGTCCTCACCGCCTTCGTGACCATGACCTTTACCGGCTCCCCGTCCACCTTTGCCGTGAAGGCGTCCCCGGGAGCATGGCCCAGAAGCGCTTCCTCCAGCCCTCTGTGGAAAAGGCCGCCCCCCACCGTCACGAACACGCCGGAACGGTTGAACTTTTCCAGACTGCTCTCCAGGGAGAGCGTGACCACGTCGCCCTGCCTCAGGACATCCGCCGGCTCCGTTTTTTTGAATCTCCTGGTCAGATGCCTCATCTGCGCCTGAACGTGGCTCTCCGGACAGGAGATTGTCACCTCCCGCTCAAAAGGCGCCTCCCGGTAATCCGCCAGTGTGTTGATATAAGATCTCATATGCTGCTCCTTTCTATTTTCTCCCTGCCAGGCAATTGCGAAACTGCAAAACCCGGAAAGGATTCTGACAATTGCATCCAGGAAAAGCCCTCTGCGCCATGGAAGCGAGACCATGGAAAACCGGAGGGCCCCTGCCCGAGGGTTTTCTGCGCTTATGGGCTCGTTGGAATGGTTGGCGCAGCAGGCTTTGGATGGATCAATTGTCAGAATCCACCCGGAAATTCCACGTTTCGCAATTGCCTGTTCCCGAAAAACTTCAGGCCGCCGCTTCCAGTAGCTTTCTCAGGGTCTCACTGCTCTGTTTCACTTCCTCCAGGCTTCCCTCCGCCTCCACCCGGCCGTCCTTTAAGACGATCACATGGTCCGCCCGGGCAAGGACGCCCATGTCGTGGGAGATGACGATCGTCGTCCGTCCCTCCATCAGCTTCGCAAGAGCCCTCGTC
>CAJUOF010000285.1 GCA_910587905.1 uncultured Lachnospiraceae bacterium | reverse complement strand
GTCTTACCGCCTGCTCAAAGGAATGCTCCATCAGCCGCTTCCCATATCCCTTACGCTGGTATTCCGGTGCGATACAGACCGGCCCGAAGGTAAGGATCTCCTTTTCGACGCCGTCCTCGTCCACCAGCCTCGCCTTCGTGTACATGATGTTCCCGATGATCTGCCCGTCAAGCTCCGCCACGAAGTCCAGCTCCGGAATAAAGTCCTCGTGCTCCCGCATCACGTGGACCAGGTAATGCTCCACGCACCCGGGAACATAGAGATTGTAAAACGCCCGCCTTGTCAGCTCCTCCACCGCCCGGTGGTCCGCTTTTGTTTCGTTTCGTATGATCATAGTCCTCCTCGCTTTCACGTAATAACTGCAAAATCCACCGTCTCCGCCCGGCAGATAAGCATTCCATAAATAGCGCCCCTCCATTTTCCCCATCCCCGCCCCAGTCCACGAAACGCTTTACACCACAGCCAGATGTCCAGTATAATAAAACCATAAAACACCGTGGATACGTCAAAACGGCAACATCTAAAAAGGTAGGTGAGCATATGCCGCTCAATGAAAGGGAGTATAACGGCTACCTTCTCGATCGGCTCTCCGCCGTTGAGCGGATCGAGCGCCAAGGAAAACGAACTCTCCCCTACCCGATCGCCGGTTCCTCCAGCAGCTCCACGAGCCTTTGGATGTGCAACTCCATGATGTCCAGGCAGTCCACCGGGCAGTTGCCCGCATTCAGCGCCAGCGGAAGCTCCGTGCATCCCAGGATCACCGCCTCGATCCCCGATTCCCTTCTCATCTCCTCAATGACAAAGAGCAGTTCCTTTACAGACTCTTCCTTCACCACGCCATACTCCAGCTCCTCCGAGATCCGCCGGTGGACGAGGGCCCGATGATCGGCGGGGGGAACCACGACCTCGATCCCCCTTGCGACAAAGGCCCCGCTCAGAAAATCCTGCTCCATGGTGAAGATCGTCCCAAGAAGTCCGACTTTTTTATATCCTTTCGCCAGGGCAGCCTCGGCGGCCGTTTCCGGAATGCCGACAAGCAGCACTCCCGCCTTCGATCTCAGCCGGTCAAACACGACGTGCATGGTGCCGGCCGTCAGGGCGATCAAATCGGCGCCGCCGGCCTCCAGGTTCGCCACGGCCTTCGACAGATACTGCTCCAGCCCCTCATGATCTCCCTCGGCCACAAAGCCCAGGGCCTTATAGAGATCCACGCTCTCCACCGCCAGCTCCGGAAACCGTTTCCCGCCGCTCCTCTCGTGAATCCTTCTGTTTAACTCCCGGTAATATACCAATGTAGATTCCGGCCCCGTTCCGCCGACCAATCCCAGTTTTTTCATGGCCCCGCTCTCCTTCCTCACAAAATCCGCGCCCGTCCCGCCGGGGGCATACACTATTTTCCGGCGACGATCAGATACCTGTGGATCCGCCCCTCGATCTTTCCCTCTTGGTCCATCTTTTTTTGCAGTTCAAGCAGGCGCTCCAGGCATCCGTCCACCGAAAACCCCGGAAACTCCCACTCAATGATGCGGGCAAACCAGACAAAGGCTCCCACGTCGTAAAAGACGATGGGCCGGTACGCCTCCTCCGCCCTGAGGATGGCAAAGCCCGCCTCCTCGAAGGCTCGCCTCTGCTCTTTCAGATTCAAATGCGGAAAGGGCTTCTCACATCCCGGCAGCACCAGTTCCACCAGCTCCCTGTCGTTGTCACTCCCGACTTGCTGCGTGACAAAGATCCCGCTCTTTCGCAGCAGCCGGAAGATCTCCTGCGGGTCAAAAGACCCGTGCCGGTTGATCATGATGTCAAAGGACTCGTCCGGAAAGGGAATGTCCGAGGGAGCGTCACACCGGCGCAGGTCGATCCCCAGAGGCTTAAGCCGCCGTTCGCATAACTCCACATTGGGCGGATACCCCTCCGTGGCCGCCGTCTTAGAATAAGGATGCCCCAGGGACAGCAAATATTCTCCCCCGCCAGTGTCATAGTCCAGGAGCGTCATGTCGTCCCTCAGATATTCCCGGACGATCCCGTCATAATCCCAGGGAAGGTCGTCCCCCGCCTCATACCGTCCTTTGATATGAGAAAAATCCCATCCATGAACATGAGCTGCGGCTTCCTCCCGCTTCCAGGACCGTATCAACTGCTCTTCCCTCGTCACTTTCATTCCCCCTCCACGCTAACCCGGATAAACCGGAACCAAAATTTTGCCGTTTTGCGCAAGGCAGTGCCAGCTCCTACATCGGTTTCAGACTCCGGTTCAGCCGGTCCACCATCCAGGCCAGCCGCTTCTCCCTCCCTGCATCCGTTTTTGCGTCAAGATACGCCCGTGTGTAGGTCTTCTTCACAGACAGGGACATAGCCTTAAAATTCGTGAAGGCGGGCTCATACCCCGAAAGCAGCGCCGAAAGCCCGGCGATATCCTCCTCCGTGACCGCCGCCGCCTTCGGAGCGTCCCACTGGCCGTTCTTTTTGGCCTCCTCGATTTTCCGCCTTCCGAAGTCCGTCATAAGCCCCCGCTCCTCCAGGCTCCTGACCAGGGCCTTATTCTTCTCCGACCACTTGCTCTTCTCCCTGCGCATGGAAAAATACTTTCTGTAAGACTTCTCGTCGATGCTTTTCATCTGCCCGTCGATCCATCCAAAGCAGAGCGCCTCCTCCAGCGCCTCCCCCGCCTTTATGGTCTTCGGCCCGCCGGCCTTTCCAAACAACAGCCAGACGCCCTCCTCCGACAGACAGTTCCGGGAAAGCCATTCTCTGAATTCCTCCCTGCCCGCAAATGTCAAAACCTCATTCATCAAAATCCGCTCCTTTTTCATCAAAGTCCTCTTCCGGCTTAAGCCCCTCGGCCTTCGCGCGAATGGCAAAAAACTCCCGGAAGGGCCCCGGCTCCTTCTCGATCTGCTTTTGAATCAAACGCAGTTTTCGCTTCCCGACTCTTCGGTCAAGTATTGCAAAAATTCTCACGATCAGGTCATCGCTCATCATGCTTTTCTCAATACTCTGATTGTCAAACTCCTCGAACGCCCTGTAAAAACAGCGCTGGTCAAACACTCCCAGCTCCAAAGCCACCTCGTCCATATACGCATTTTCCACAGTCATGCGTCTCTCCCACGTTTCATCCTTCGGGAACCATTCCGCCTTCGTCCAGTTATTCCAATAACACCCCTTCATGATTTCTTTTCCGTCATACCGGATCGCCGCCCGCCCTTCATGATCCGGGCTTTTGCTGTAGGATGTTGCATAATATTGAATATGACCCCGCAGACATTGCGCCAAATATTCCCTCTCAAGTTTTTTTCGAATCCCGCTCCACGTTGCCATCCGGCCATCCCCCCATGTAAATCAAAAACTCCATAGCAATGCGCCGGCCATTCTTCCTATTTATTCTCCCTCATTACCCGGCAGGGATTGCCGCAGGCCACGGTGTGGTCCGGGACATCCCTTGTGACGACACTCCCTGCTCCGATTACGACATTGTTCCCGATCGTCACCCCCGGCAGGATAATGGCCCCGCCGCCGATCCACACATCGTTCCCGATCCTGACAGGAGCCGTCTGCGTTTTGCAGAACTCAAAGGAACCATCCGCTTTCGGCTCCCCAAATCGGTCAAGGGCATTGGTCGGGTGAAAAGCCGTATAGATCTGCACGTTGGGAGCGATCAGGACATGATCCCCAATCTGAATGACATTGTCATCCAGAAACGTACAGTTCATATTCACCTCACAATGATTCCCGAAATAGATATTATTGCCATAGTCGACAAAAAACGGGGCCGTGATCCAGAGGTTTTCCCCTGTTCCCCCCAGCAATTCCCCCAAAATCCTGTCCTTTTCCTCACGATCTTCCGAATCCACAAGGTTATACGCCCTCACCAGATCCTTTGCCTTATGCCACTGCGACAACAATTCGGCATCCCCGCAGTCATAAAGCTCCCCGGCCAGCATCTTTTCCCTTTCTGTCATAGTTTCCTCCATTTCCATCTGTCCTAAGCTCTGCCATCGCCCCATAATGCGGCACCTCAAATTCCGCAGGCCCTTATCTTGCCATCCCTCCAAAGCTCCGGATGTCCTCACCGGAATCCCGTCAGCCATTCTTTAGGGAAATTCTGACCAAAGCGTTTCCCGCACTAGATTTCATGTTCTCTTCTCGGCCTTCCTCTCATGGGCCTTGACCTTTTCCAGAAGCGTCCCGCATTCCGGATACCGTTCCGTCGGCGGCACGGCCTTGTAATCCAACAGGCTGTAGCGGTGGTAATACCGGCAATAGATGCGTTTCCCGGCAAGCTCCGACACCCTGCCGTCCGGCACGGCAAGCTCACACAGATGATCCCCCTTCTCGTCAAAGACCAGGTAGGCGATCGTCCTGCCCTCCCATGTGACGCTCCACACGGTCTCCCTCATCGAAGGCACATACCGTGCCACGGAGTCCATAAATTCCGACAGCCGCTCTTCCGGCCCATAATCCAGATACCTGGTGTTGGGCGCATCGCAGTCGTCCCCCATGCACACACTGTCCCGCTCCGCACGGATCCGGAGTTTTCCTTCCGCATTCTCCGGACGGTCCCTGCCGGCGCCATGAATACTCTCTATGGCTTTTTTCAAGTATCCTGCGACATCCATCCTTCCCCTCCCCATTCCGCCACGCCCTTTCCGCAGCGCCAAGATCACTTTCCTCTACCATACCCCAAGGACAGCCAAAAGTAAACCAAAAATTTTTTGAGCAAGATTCATGAAAAAAAACGTTACATTTTGCGCTATAATATCCTAGACGATTGCGAAACATAAGCAGGCTTTGGATGGATCAATTGTCAGAATCCACCCGGAAATTCCACGTTTCGCAATTACCTGTATAATATCCCACAGAAAGGAGGATGCCGCATGCAAAGCCAGACCGTCGCCATCGTCACAGAAGCCATCCGTTACATCGAGAGCCACTTAAGCGCCCCCCTGGGCTTGGACCAGGTGGCCGCCTCACTGCACTATTCCAAATACCACCTGCACCGAAGCTTCACAAAGACCGCCGGTATCACGCTCCACGACTACGTGTCCAGAAGGCGGCTCACCGAAGCGGCCAGGCTCCTGACGGATACCAGGCGGCCCATTCTCGACATTGCCTTCCAGAGCGGATACGGGAGCCAGCAGGCATTCACCGACAGTTTCCGGGCCATGTACAAAACCACCCCCGCAAGATTCCGGGAGACAGAAGCCTTCTATCCGTTACAGCACGCCCTTCGCCTGCAGGAATGTCCCTTCCGGCTCCATCTCCCAAAAGAAAACATCCGGCCGGCCGCCCCACAGGACCTGGACGACTGGATGGAACTGCTCGGCCTCTCCGTCGACGGATATCCCCGCCTGAACGAAGCCGAATACCGGAAGGACCTGCGGCGGCACATGGACGCCGGGGAAGCCTTCCTCCTGCAAGATGACGACAGGGTCGTCGGCGCCCTCGCCTTCACGGCCGCCGGGGGCCACGTCGAATTCCTGGCCGTCCATCCCCAGTACCGGAGTCTCGGAGTCGCCGGGCTTCTCCTGGACAAGCTCAGAGAAGACCTGCTGCCCGGCAGCCCCCTCACCATCACCACCTACCGCAAAGGCGACCGGGCCGATACCGGCTACCGGGAAGAATACCGCCGCCTGGGTTTCCAGGAACAGGAGCTGTCCGTCGAGTACGGATACCCGGTCCAGCGGTTCACACTCCCGCCCGGAAACATTTCCGCACAAAACGTCGGATCGATTTTCAGACAAACGTCCGGACACCCTTCCGGACCGACCCCCAGACATAAGGAGGAAACCAGCCGTGAGCCAGACTGAAACCAACCCCCTCGCCCGGGATTTCGGCACCCTCTCCCTGATCCGCTTTGCCCTCCCCGGCATGGTCATGATGCTGTTCATGGGACTCTACACCGTCGTGGACACCTTGTTCGTGGCCCGCTTCGTGAACACGGACGCCCTGTCCGCCATCAACATCGTCTGCCCCGTGATCAACCTGATCGTCGGGCTCGGGACCATGCTTGCGGCAGGCGGGAGCGCCGTCATTGCGGCAGACATGGGCGGCGGAAAAAACGACGAGGCCCGCAGGAACTTCACCCTCCTCATAGCAGCCGGGGCCCTTCTCGGTCTGACCGTCACCGCCGTCGGCCTCCTGTTCACCGACGAGATCATTCTGGGACTGGGCGCCAGCCGGCTCCTGCTCCCCTACTGCCGGGACTATCTGCGGATCCAGCTCCTCTTCGCCGTCTGCAACATGATGCAGGTCCTCTACCAGAATCTCTTCGTGACAGCCGGAAAACCCTCCCTGGGGCTGGTCCTCTCGGTCCTCGCCGGGACCGCCAACCTCGTCCTGGACTACCTGTTCATCGTCCGCCTGCAGATGGGGATCGCCGGTGCCGCCCTGGGCACAGGGATCGGATACCTGATCCCAACCCTGGCCGGCACCGCATACTTCTCCCTCGGCCACGGCGAACTGCGTTTTTGCAGACCCGGCCTGAACCTGTCCTTCCTCCTGAAAAGCAGTTCCAACGGAGCCTCCGAGCTGGTGAGCCAGCTTGCGACCGCCGTCACCACCTTCCTCTACAACGCCGTCATGATGAAGCTTGCCGGGGAAGACGGCGTGGCCGCCGTCACGGTGATCATCTACTCCCAGTTCCTGCTCACCTCCGTGATCATCGGCTTCTCCATGGGAGCCGCCCCTGCGATCAGCTACAATTGCGGGAGCGGCAACAAAAAAAGACGGAACAAGATCATCCGGGCCAGCCTTCGCTTCGTCACGGCCGTCTCCCTGTTCCTGTTCCTGTTCTCCCTCCTGGCCGGCGGGTCCGTGGCCGGGATCTTCGCCGGAGGAAACCAGACCGTCCGCACCCTCGCCCGGACCGGCTTTTTCCTCTTCTCCTTCAGCTTTCTCTTCTCCGGCTGCAACATTTTCGCCTCCGCATGCTTCACCGCCCTCTCCGACGGGAAATCCTCCGCCCTCATCTCCTTCCTCCGGACCTTCGGATTTCCGATCATCGGCCTCCTCATCCTGCCCCCCTTCCTGCAGACAGACGGCGTGTGGCTCGTCATCCCCGCCTCGGAGCTGTCCACCTTCCTCCTGACCCTCCGTCTCCTCGCCGGCCGCCGGACCTCCAAAACGTAATTCTCTGAATTTCCATTGCGCCGGTGCCGCACCCACGATATAATGAAGACAGCCAATCAAGACAGTCCCAAAGGAGGCAGAGACCCATGGATAAAAAACAGCGATTCCTCCACATCCTGTACGGCTTTCTCGCCGGCATCCTGTTTGCCTCCGCCCTGTGGCTGTGCGCCGGCCGGCAAAGGGAAGACGGCAGCTTGCCCGCCCAGGAGGAATCCGACACCGATATCCCTGCCCGGACTTCCGCCGGCCCTTCCATCCAGGACACGTCCCCCGCCGACCGGACCCCGGACGTCTCCCCCTCTTCCGAAAGCCATCCCACAGATGCTAAGAACGACTCTGTCCCCTCCTGGGACTCTTCCGCCGTCTATAACGGAAACGACACCATAAGCTACCATGGCCGCCGCTACCGGGCCAAATGGTGGACCCAGGGAGAACAGCCGGACACCAGCGACGTCTGGGAAGACCTCGGCATCCTGGACGGCGAAGCCGTGTGGCCGGACGGAGTCGCCAACGTCCCGGTGGACGCCTCCGTCCCCGGAAATACGAACGTGACGGACTTCAAGGTGGTCGGTTACTATCCAAGCTGGAAGCCGGACCGTCTTTCGTCCGTGGATTTCGGCGTGGTGACCCACGTCTGCTACGCCTTCGCCATCCCCACGAAAGAAGGCGGCCTGCGGGAGCTGGAGAACCCGGAAACCGCCTCCGCCCTGGTCCGTGCGGCCCACGAAAACGGGGCCAAGGCACTGCTCTCGGTGGGCGGCTGGAACTACCAGGACGTCCCTCTGGAACCGGTATTCATGGAAGCCACCGCCGACGAGACCGGCACGGAACGCCTTGCAGAAAACATCCTCGCCATGTGCGAAGAATACGGCTTTGACGGCGTGGACATGGACTGGGAGCATCCCCGGACCGACGGCAGCAGTGCCAGGCAGTATGAAGCTCTGATGCTCACGCTGTCCGAAAAGCTCCACGCCAGGGGCAAGCTCCTGACAGCAGCCGTCTTAAGCGGCGTCACCGCCGACGGCAACATCTACTACGATGCCGCCGCACACACAGACGCCGTCTTAAACGCCGTGGATTTCATCAATGTCATGGCCTATGACGGAGGTGACGGCGAGCGTCACTCCCCGTACCAGTTCGCCGTGGACTGCGGAACCTACTGGAGAGAAACAAGAGGACTTCCCGCCCACAAAGTGGTGCTGGGCGTCCCCTTCTATTCCAGGCCCGGCTGGGCAGACTACGGAACCATTCTGGAGAGCGACCCAAGCGCCTGGAGCAAAGACCACACCGCCTTTAGCGGCATGGAGGTCCATTACAACGGCGTGGACACCATCGCCCGAAAAACCAGATACGCCAAAGAAAACCTGGGCGGCATCATGATCTGGGAGCTCACCCAGGACACCACCGACCCGGAGAAAAGCCTTTTACAGACAATCAAAGAAAACAGGAGGTAATCCCATGCGGCTTTTAAAGGTACAACAAGCCCTGAAAACCAAAAAAATCCAATTTAACTATGCAGAGGAAGATGGCTGCGGCAGTCTGGATTTTCAATTCCGCGGACTCCGTTACCACGTCTGGGAATTCTTTGACGACGGCCTCTGGGGCGCCGAAACCAACGTGAAATGTGCTGGAAGAAGCGAAGACATTCTGGGCGGCTATGAGAAAGAGATCGCAGACCTGATCCTCACCTGGCCCGACATGGCTGTACCCGGCTGACTCCGCCCGCAAGAGCCTCCCCTCTCCCCCGATACCCAGGCCGCCGCTCACTGCCCTCCGTCCGGAGGCTGCGGTGTTCTTTGGCAGACGATAGGAGGTTTTGTGGATTTCACGAGCATAGCGCAGGCAATTTTAGCCGACCCGGTTTGATGGAGGTAAAATTGCCTGCCCTAGGCGGCGCAGTGAAATCCGTAAAACCGAACGTGTCTGTCAAAGAACACCGCGGATCCCGGACGGAGGGCGGTGTGCGGCGGCCGTCACTCATCCCTCACATCCACTCACTCCCGATCATTGGTCAATCCAAATCGATCCAGCACATAAAACGCCAGACTCAACACCATGCCCACCACACAGGCCAGCACCATACCCGTAAGTTGAATCTGCCCGATATTCACAGAGATCCCCGAAAGCCCGGTCACAAAAATCACCGAAGTCAAAGTCAGGTTCCTGGAGCGGCCATAATCCACCTTAGAATCCACCAAAATTCGAAGGCCGGAAGCGCCGATCATCCCATAGAGCAGGAAGGAAATTCCACCGATGACCGGGCCGGGAATGGTCTGAATCAACATGGAAAGCTTCCCGACAAAAGAGCAGACAATCGAGAGCACGGCCGCCCCGGCAATGACCCGCACGCTGTACACCTTCGTCACCGCCATGACGCCAATATTCTCCCCGTAGGTGGTGGTCGGCACAGAGCCGATCAGCCCCGAAAGCATGGTCGAAAAGTTATCCCCGAACAGAGAACGGTGGAGCCCCGGGTCCTTCAGCAAATCCCGCCCGATAATCTTGCTGGTGACCACCTGATGGCCGATGTGCTCCGAAGCGATCACGAGAAGCACCGGAAGGATGATCAGAATCGCCTCCAGATTAAACTTCGGCGTCTGAAAATTCGGCATGGCAAAAAGCGGGGCCTCCGCCACCTGGGAAAAGTCAATGATCCCGCAGCAAAGGGCCGCCACATATCCGGCGATCACGGCGATCAAAATGGGGATTACCGACAAAAAACCCCGGAACAAAATGTTTCCGAACACAGCCACCCCCAGCGTCACCAGGAACACAATGACATTCTTCGGGTCAATGACCTCGTCCAAAAGCCCTGCATTGGAAGCAGCGTTTCCCGAAAGCTCCAGGCCAATGAGAGCCACCACCGGACCCATGGCCGCCGGAGGAAGCACGACGTCGATCCAGTCAGAACCGAACTTATAAATAATAAGCGCCAGCACACAGCCGAGGAAGCCCACCGCCACAAAGCCGCCCAGTGCATAAGGATAGCCCATCTTGCTGATCACAATCCCCGCCGGGGCCAGAAACGCAAAACTGGAACCCAAATAAGCCGGAGCCTTCCCCTTTGTGACCAAAATGAAGATCAGCGTCCCCACTCCGTTCATAAACAGCACGATGGCCGGACTGATCCCGAACAGAAACGGCACCAGCACCGAAGCACCAAACATGGCAAACATGTGCTGAATGCTGAGCGGAATCAAAAGCTTCACCGGAACCATGTCCTCCACCTGAATAATCTTTCTGCCTTCCATATCTCATACCCTCCCAAATTTCCTGTGCCGCCTCGGCGCCATAGCCGTCGTTCCCCGGCACAAAACAGTTGTCAGATTGTCCACCGCCTATTATATCATGTTCCAAGAAACGGCACAACTTCAAAAACTATCAGAATATTTTCCTTCACACGAAAGCGCACGTCATACCCGGCAAAAGCCACACCATATCTGCGGGATTCATCGTCATGGTAGCCCGGCCTCGGGTCCTGTCTGAGCACCTCCAGAAGCGCCTCCCGCTTCTCCTTGGGAAACAGTTCCAAAAGCTCCGCCGGAAACTCCACCTCAAGAAAATGCTCCCTCCCCCGGCGGGCAAACCCCTCCCTGGCCCCCGGGTGGGAATCCGTATAGGCCAGATAGGGCTTGATGTCATAAATGGGTGTCCGATTCTTCAAATCGGCCCCCGACACCAGAAGCACCGGTCCCTCCTCCGTATACTCGATCTTCTCAAGCCGCACCGAAGAAAGGCCGATGGCATTGGGGCGAAACGGTGAGCGGGTGGCAAACACCCCCATCCTGGTCTTCCCGCCAAGTCTAGGCGGCTTCACCATGGGCGACCAGTGATCCTCGTCCACCCCCTGAAACTGCCAGAGGAGCCAGATATAGTCAAATCCCTCCAGTCCCCGGACCGCCTCCGCCGACCGGTAAGCTTCCTCGAATACGATCCGTCCCCGCAGTTCCTTCACCAGGCCGCTCTGTCTGGGAATACCGAACTTTTCCTCAAAATCCGTATCAATGTGCGCAATGATCTTCATCTTCCTCTCCCCATGACGACAGCCGCTCCCTTCCGGTAAAGCGGCTGTCCGTTCCCACGATATTTCTGTCTTCCTATGAAAATCTGTCCCTGAAACTTCGGGTTCTAAAACTCCACATTCTAAAACCTCGCATTTAAAACTTCACATCTTCTCCCCGTTTCATCCTGTCATGGAATTCCGCCACCGCCGCAAACATGACGTCGCCGCTGGAATTGATGGCCGTCTCCAGAGAATCCTGCACCACGCCGATGATAAAGCCCACAGCCACCGCCTGCATGGCAATGTCATTGCTGATGCCGAAAAGGGCACAGGCCATGGGAATGAGGAGCAGGGAGCCTCCTGCCACGCCGGAAGCCCCACAGGCGCCAAGCGTTGCCAGAAGACTCAGCATAATCGCCGACGGAACATCCACCGGAATCTGCATAGTGTGCGCCACCGCCAAAGCCATCACGGTAATGGTAATGGCCGCACCGTCCATGTTGATGGTCGCGCCCAAAGGAATGGACACAGAATAAAAGTCCGGCTCCAGACCCAGCTTCTCACAGAGCGCCATATTGACCGGAATATTGGCCGCAGAGCTTCTGGTGAAAAAGGCCGTCACGCCACTCTCCTTCAGACAGCGGAACACCAGCGGATAAGGGTTCCGTTTCAGGAAAATCGCCGCAATGAGCGGGTCCACGATCAGAGCCACCGCCAGCATGCATCCCACCAAAAGAAGCAGGAGCTTCCCATAATCCGTAAAAATTCCGAGGCCGTTCTCCGAGACCGTCTGGAACACCAGGCCCAGAATGCCAAAAGGCGCAAGCTGGATCACCCAGCGGACCGCCTGAGAAACCATGTCGGCAAAATCCGTCACCAGCTTTTTCGTTTCCGCCGAGGCCAGCTTTTTAAGGGCCAGTCCAAAAATGATCGCCCAGAACAAAATTCCCACATAGTTGGCGTTCATCAACGACGCCACCGGGTTCGCCACCATGTTGTTGATCAGGTTCGTCAGCACCTCCCCGATCCCCTCCGGCGGCGTATTGGAAGCGGCCGCCACATTGAGCCGAATCTCGACGGGAAACAGGAAGCTTCCCACCACCGCAACCACGGCCGCCAAAAGCGTGCTCAACATATACAGAATGATAACTGTTCGGAAACGTCCGCCGATCCCTACACTGGCGTTGGCCAGGGCACTCATGACCAGTACGAACACTAACACCGGTGCGATCGCCTTGAGCGCTCCCACGAAAACGTCGCCCAGAATAGCCGTCACCGAAGCCTGCGGCAATGCGAGCCCCAGGATTGCACCGATGACCATACCCGCCAGAATCCGCAGGATCAGGCTGATGCTGTTCCACTTCTTAACAAGACTTTTCATACTCTTTTATCCTTTCCCTTCCTTATAACAGATGCCAGTTCAATGCTCCTCCATAGCTCCCCGGATCCCTGCCATCAACTCCTCATAAGTCTCAAAGGCCGGAAGCTCCGGATAGTCCGCCTTGATCCTGTCGGTACTCCGGAACAGGAAGCCGGCTTTCCCCGCCTGGATCATCGCCAAGTCGTTGTAGCTGTCCCCAGCAGCGATGGTCTCATATCCGATGGACTGAAACGCCTTCACGGTGCTCAACTTCGAATCTGCAATCCGCATACGAAAGCCGGTGATCTCGCCACTCTCCGCCACCTCCAGGCTGTTGCAAAGAAGCGTGGGCCATCCCAGCTTTTTCATAAGAGGAGCGGCAAACTCCGTGAACGTGTCACTGAGGATCACCACCTGGGTGAATGAGCGCAGTTCGTCCAAAAATTCTTTCGCCCCCGGAAGCGGCTCGATCTTTGCAATGGTATCCTGGATTTCCTTGAGGCCCAGTCCATGCTCCCTCAAAATTCCCAGCCGCCAGTTCATCAGCTTGTCATAATCCGGCTCGTCCCTGGTGGTCCGCCTAAGCTCCGGAATGCCGCTGGCCTCAGAAAACGCAATCCAGATCTCCGGCACCAGCACGCCCTCTAAATCCAAACAAGTCATGTACATTCTCTGTCTTCCTCCTAAAATCGTCCTGTTTTTAATCATATCCTATTTCTTGCCAAATGGCAATAGAGGGATACCTACCCCCTGAGTTTTTCCGAGTAGGCCGCCCGCTCTCCTCCGATATATTTTAGCCTGGTTCTTGCGCACACCACATGGGCACCGCCAATGGCCTTCACCCTCGTCCGCACCGGCACAGCCACCGCCTGCAAATGCATGCCGATCAAAGTATCACCGATGTCGATCCCGGCCTGTGCCCTCACTTCCTCCACAGCCACTGCCTGAGAAAGCCCATGATAGGCTGCTGTCGCAAAGGAACCCCCGGCTTTTAGCTGAGGCACCACGTTTACCATGGGGAACCCATACCGTTTGGCCGCCTCCTTCGGAAGGATCACCGCCCGATTCAAATGCTCGCAGCACTGGGCCGCCAGATAGATTCCCTTCTCCCGGCACGCCT